>NZ_JBSPZA010000011.1:0-95813 GCF_053851535.1 Desulfoplanes sp. PS50
GGTCTGCGACGCATACACGTCGCAGGCCGTTTGATGGTTCTGGAGGTTTCTCGTTATTTCTTGTTTCTGGCCATCGCCTCGGCGATGTGCAGGACCTCGACCTTGCTGCCTCGTGTTTCCATGCCCCCGCGGAGCTGGAGCACGCAGCCCGGGCATTCGGTCACAAGGAGCTCGGCCCCGGTCTTTTCCACGTCATCAAGTTTGCTTTTCAGGATCTGTTCCGAGACCTTGGCGAATTTGGAGGTATAGGTTCCCCCGAACCCGCAGCAGACCTGTTCCTCGTCCGCAAGGGCGAAATCGTAGCCGGATTTTTCAATCAGCTCGTGGGGGGCGTCGATCACGCCCATGCCCCGGCAGAGATGGCAGGGAGAATGAAAGGTCGTCTTGATGCCGGACGGATTGAATTCCTCGCTGCTCACCTTGAGGACGTCGTTCACAAAACTGGAGAAGCTGATCACCTTGTCCGAAAATTGCTGCACCTTGACGCCCACAATGGGCTCATCGCCGATCAGAAAGGGATAGTTGTTCTTCAGATGGGAGGCACAGGAGGCGCACAGGGTCAGGATGTAATCGTAATCGGACGGATCGATGGCCGCGACGTTCTGGGCGGCCACATCCTTTGCCGCCTGTTTTTCACCCATCATCTGAACCGGCAGTCCGCAGCAGGACTGGTTCATGGGGAAGTCGAGTTCCACCCCGTGATCCGCAAGCACCTTGATCCCGGCCACGAGCTGTTCGGGATAGACGAAGTCCTGCACACATCCGGAAAACAGGGCCACCTTGTATTTGGGGTTGGCCGGTTTTCGGGGGGCTATGTCCTTCCACATATCTCTAAACGGTTTCTTGGCGATGGCCGGCAGGGCCCTGAAGTCCTGATCCTTGGCAAATATCTGGGGCAGATGGCGCAGATATTTGGTCCCGCCGGTGACCGGCCGCTGGGCCGCTTTGGCCGTTCTGAGCAGGGTGTGAAAGAGTTTGCGGTTTCTGAGCACCTTGCCCAGAAGAACCGAACTCAGGGGATGGCCCTCCTCGTCCTGGATACGGGAATGGATCTCCTTGATCAGCCGGGGAAGATCGATTCCTGCGGCGCAGACATATTTGCAGGCCTCGCAGTTGATGCAGTTCTGGACCAGATTCTTGGCCTTGTCCCGTCCATGGAAGAAATAGGTCAGGATGAGCCCGATGGCCCCGATGTATACGTGGCCCATCTGGTGACCGCCGACCATCCGGTAGACCGGACAGACATTGGCGCAGGCCCCGCAACGTACGCACCGAAGGACCTGCTTGAAAAGCGGATCCTTGGCCAACTGCCGACGGCCATTGTCCAGAAAGACGATATGCATCTCTTTTTTGCCGTCTTTGGATCGAGATGCCAGACACTCGTTGGCCCCGGTGATCCAGGTGACGTAGGAGGTGATGGCCTGGCCTGTGGCGTTTCTGGGGAGGACGCGCAGGATGGTCAGGGCGTCTTTTAGAGAGGCGCACAATTTGTCCAGTCCGAGCAGGGCGACGTGGACCCGGGGAAGGGTGGTCACCAGCCTGGCGTTGCCTTCGTTGGTCACGATGCCCAGGGTACCTGTTTTGGCAATGGCAAAATTGGCTCCGGAAATGCCCATGTCCGCTTCTATGTATTTGGCACGCAATTCCCGCCGGGCCACCTTGACCAGCCGCTGGATGTCCGGATCCTGTTTGTGGGTAGTGACATCCGTGAACAGGTCGGCCACCTGATACCGTGAAAGATGGATGGCGGGCATGACCATGTGGGTAGGGCCTTCGTGCCGGAGCTGGATAATCCATTCGCCCAGATCGGTTTCCGTGACCTCGAATTCCGGCTCCAGATGGTGGTTGAGCAGGGTTTCCTCTGCGGTCATGGATTTGGATTTGATGATCTTTTTGCAATTGTTGCTGCGGGCGATGTCCGCAATAATCTCATTGGCCTCATGGGCGGTCCTGGCCAGATGGACATGGACCCCTGCGGCTTCGGCCCGGGTCTTGAACTCCTCATACAGGGCCTCCATGTTCTCGATACCCGCGTCCTTGACCCGGACCACTTCGTCGATGAGTCCCTCGACCTCGTATTCCTTGAAGGCGTTTATCCGACCGGAACGGTAGGCGACCGCGAATTTGTCCATGGCCTTGCGCAGAAAGTCATTGTCCAGGGCCTGGCTCAATTCCTGGTTGTATTCTTTCAGATTCTTGGCGTTTTGCATTACTTGTCCTCCCAGATGAGAATATGCAGATCAAGTGGGCCGTGTACGCCCAGTGCCAGGACCCGTTCGATGTCCGCAGTCCGGCTGGCTCCGGTGATGAAGGCCAGGTATTCGGGATTTTTCCCCATCATGGCCTCCAGGGTATCGACGATATCATTGGACGAGGCCACGATTTTCGATGCCGGAACGACAGCCACATGGATCTCGCTGATCATGGTCGCCAGTCGCAGCTCCTCGCTGGAGGAGTCGAGAACCAGGGTTCCGGTCTCGGCGATCCCGTAGTCGCACAGGGTCAGGCCGATATCGATGCCCCCGAGCTGGCTGCGCATGCCGTCCTTGATCACGGAGATTCCCTGTTCTTTGGCCATGGGGACGAGCTGGTCGAGCTCGCTTTGATTCCAGCCCGGGGCGGCGATGATCTTTCCCCACTCCTTGAGGCTGCAGAGATCCTCGGCGTTGGCTGAGAGATCTTCTTCGCACCCCGATGCAAGGATCTGACAGGCTTCCTTGTTGAGGCACAGGTCCACGGTGTAGGCAAAGGCCTGTTCGATGGAGGGGACAGAAGAAACAATGGCGGAGACCGCTTCCGCCTTGGATTGGAATTGCTGGATCACTTCACTCATAGGGTGCTCCTTGGAAACGAATGCGTTTGTTGGGAGTGCATATGCTAGCAGGTGGTTGCGCTAGTCCCCCCAGTGGTTCGACAGGCAAAAGGGCATGGGTTTTTCCGAATGCCGAGAAGTGGTTCTGTCCCTTCAGGAGGGCCGAGAACGGACACGTCAAATACTACCCTACAGGAATTCGGGGTGAAGTTGTAGAAAAATTTTGGGTCACACGAAATGATGCAGGAAACATGAATGGTTGTATAAAGCAAGAAATGTGCAACAATTCTTTTTGAACGATTGTTCTTTTATCGCAGGATGTTAAGAATGTAGGCTGAAAAACAGGACAGAAAGACGTGGTTCGTCGTCCGGGATTCCGGACAACCAAGGGGTGGGGAATCAGAACCTGTCAACAGATACCAAAAGAAAATGTGGCGCGAGAAGTTCAGAAAGAGGCTCGGTCGATATCCAGGTTGACCAAATTGATAAGCTCTTCATCCCCCAGTTCTGTCAGGCGGAGTTCTCCACTGTCCGAAAGCAGATCGGCAGCGAGTTGCTGTTTGCTGGTAATGAGTTCGTCGATTTTTTCCTCGATGGTTCCGGAGGTCACGAATTTGTGGACCAGGACATTTCTGGTCTGGCCGATACGAAAACTGCGGTCCGTGGCCTGATTTTCCACGGCTGGATTCCACCAGCGATCAAAGTGAACCACATGACAGGCCGCGGTCAGATTGAGTCCCGTGCCCCCGGCCTTGATGGACAGAATGAAAAAAGGCGGGCCGTCTTCTCGTTGGAATTGTTCAACCAGGTTTTTTCGTTTTTTGACCGCGGTTCCTCCGTGCAGAATCAGTCCGCTGCGGCCGAATATCTCTTCCAGATGATCATGCAGGGCAGGAATGATCTCCTTGAACTGGGTGAAGACAAGCATTTTTTCCTGCCGCTCGCAGAGCTCCGTTCCAATTTCCTTGAGACGGACAAATTTTCCGCTTTGTCTGGGGTCGTAATCCCCGTCTCCCACGAACTGGGCCGGGTGATTGCAGATCTGCTTGAGACGCATCATGCTTTGCAGGACCAGCCCCCGGCGATTCATGGCCTCGGCCTCCATTTCCTCGTTCAGACCCTTTTTCATACCCTCGACTACCTGCTGATACAGCTTGATCTGCTTCTTGCTCAGGGCGCAAAAGCGGATGGTTTCTGTTTTTTCCGGGAGATCGGCGATAATGGATTTGTCTGTTTTCAGGCGTCGCAGGATATACGGGCTGATCAGTTTGCGCAGGGGCGCGTAGGTCCCGGCCCTTTCCTGCATGGTTTTGACAAAGGATTTGAATTTTGGAGCCGTCCCCAGCAGACCGGGGTTTAAAAAATCAAACAGGGACCAGAGATCGCTCAAGTGGTTTTCCACCGGGGTGCCGGTCAGGGCAATGCGGGCATGGGCTGGAATTCCCCGCACGGTCTTACTCTGTTTGGTGGCATGGTTTTTGATGGCCTGGGATTCATCCAGGATCACCAGGTGCCAGCGTTGTTCCCTGAGCCAGTCCATGCGGCTGACCAGGGCGTAGGTGGTGACGATCAGGTCATACCCCTGCATGACTTCCCGGGGATGTGTGCCCGCACGCTGGAGATCCTTTTTCAATGTTTGGGAGGGATGGGCAAAAAACAGCTTGAGTCCCGGGGTGAATTTTTCCGCCTCGGCCCGCCAGTTGCCCAGCAGAGAGGCCGGAACAATGAGCAGGGAAGGCTGGTTGCCCCTGTCGGCCAGATGATTGAGCAGGGTCAGGACCTGCAGGGTTTTGCCCAACCCCATGTCGTCAGCCAGGCAGGCTCCCAGTCCCAGGCTGGTTACAAAGTGCAGCCAGTTCACCCCCTGGTGCTGGTAGGGTCGCAAGGTTGCGTGCACGCCCTTTGTCAGTTCCGGGTCGCCCGGACCGGCCGGTTGTCTGAGGGCACGTAAAATGTGTTTCAGTCCTTTGCCCGCCAGTACCTGGACCCAATCTGCCGTTTCCTCGTCCTGGCTTTGTACGGCCGAGAGATCCGTTTCGGTTCCAGCCAGAAGGCGCATA
Source organism: Desulfoplanes sp. PS50 (assembly GCF_053851535.1). Lineage (NCBI taxonomy): Bacteria > Pseudomonadati > Thermodesulfobacteriota > Desulfovibrionia > Desulfovibrionales > Desulfoplanaceae > Desulfoplanes > Desulfoplanes sp. PS50. The sequence goes on from NZ_JBSPZA010000011.1 coordinate 4,873, forward strand.
CCCTCGATAAAGGATATGCCGCCATCCTGGGCCGTTTGTTCCAGTTTTTTCCAGTGCTCCAGGGCCTGGGTGAGTTTTTCCCGATCGACTTCCACCCATTTGCCCTTGAAGAGCACCAGGTGGTCGTCCTGGGCCAGGAGCTCGCGCAGCTCTTCCCGGGTCAGGGATTCTCCATCCAGGGTGAGGGTGACCTTGAAGTCCAGCAGGGTCTCCATGCCCAGGATGGATTTTTGTTTTTCCCCGATGGTGGCTCTGACTCTGGGCCGGGGGCGTTTCTGCCACCAGTCCGGGACACGGACCATGAGCCCGCTGTCCTCGAGGCGTGGAATGGCGCGGAGTAATGTATAGGCCCTTTCCGGCGTCCAGGCCATGGGGCGGTAGATATCGCCGGTTTCAACCATGGTCTGAACCCAGTCACAGCAGGATGCGGCCGTGTAGATGGGGCCAAGGAGGTTGACCAGTGCCTGTTTGTTTCCGGCTCCGGCATACATTTCCAGGGCCTTGCGCAACGGGAGATGCCGGGCCTGACCATCAGCTCCCAAAGAGGTACTGAAGCTTGCCATGAACGCAAAAGGACGCTGCTCATCGTTTTTGTTCTCGGCCAGGTGAAAGGTGACCCGTCCGACCAGGTTCCAGTCGGGAGCATATTTCTGCAGGAAAGGTCGGATGCCTCCATGGGAGGCAATGCGATCCTCCACCCATCCCTCCAGGGCATGCCAGATGGCAAGGAGCAGGTCCGCATTGAGATACTCACCGCCGCGCATGGGAGGAGCTGTCTCGAGCATGGATTGCAACTCGGTTTCCAATGGGGGTTCGATGGCCGGGTTGTCGAGCTCCGGGGGGGTATGGCAGAGTCTGCCTAGGTAGGTGACAGGCAGATTGGACCAGAATTTCAGCTCAGGGTACGCAGGCCAGGAGTTCCGCCTGGCGGCCAGGCAGAACAGACCCTCGCACCAGTTTCGGCTGAAGGCTGCGGCCAGGGCGTCAAGTTCCTGGTCTTCGGTCGGGTTCAGGCTGAGGCGACCGGATGGGGAGAGTGTTATGATCGACATGACGGGGGCATAACGACAGATGGATAGATCCAGGTCATGAATCCAGGTCATGAGAGTTCGTCAAACATATTCTGGAGGGCCTGGAAGAATTCAGGACGCATTTTGGTTTTCCCGCGTTTTGATTCCCAGCGGCGAATGGTGTTTTCGCATGCGCCTACCCTGTCGGCGAATTCCTGGAAAGAAAGGCCCTGGGCCTGACGCAGCTTTCTGATTTTCGGGCCTGTGGGGCTGAATCGTTTGGGTTTGGCCGCTGTTTGGGTCGCGCCTGCTGGTTTTGTCCTGGTTGTTTTGGGTGTCCGTTTGGTCGGCCCTGCGTGAGAAGATGATTTGGAATTTGTTGGGGCGGCTGTTTTGGTTTGTGGATGTTTGGACGTTTTGCGCGGCTGTTTTTTGGAGGGTTGTTGCTTTTTGGTTGTTCCAGGTTCCTGAAGGGCTGCAGTATCCATCTCGATGCCGAAGAGCCCTCCCAGGTCCTGGTCGGCCAAGGTGTCGGCCTGACCTGACTGGTGCGAGGCAAACAGATTCATGTCCTCGGCGATCAGTTCCTGGGCATCAAGCCCTCTGAGTTCGAACAGCAGCCCCGGATCGCAGTCCAGACGATTGCCCACGCCGTACAAAACAGCGGCCACATGTTTGCACATGACGGCATCGTCCGGGCAGGAACATGTGAAATCGATCTCTCCGGGCAATGGGAACAACCCGTTGGTTCTGTTGGCCACCACCTCCATAACCTGTTTGGAAATCCTGCCCTGTAACAGCTCCAGCATGGACCCTATCTGTCCGGCGCACAGTTTCTTGATGGAGGACCACTTGGTGGCAGGCAGGCTCCTGATGGTGATTGTGACGTTGTACAATTCAGAACCACTGACAATGGCGGCGATGTGCCCCTTGTTGATCTCCACATGGCAGACCGAGCCGTTGCGGGCATAGGTCCTCCCTCTGGGCAGACGGTTCTCATAATCGGAAAACGATTCCAGATGGGTGCACCAGCCTTTCCCCCAAAAGGTGCGGGCAATGGTCCGTCCTTCGATTTCCACCGGGCAGATGGTTTTCCCTTTTTTTCGCAGTTTGGCCATTTCCCGCAGGGCCATTTGTCTTCTTTCAGCCACAGGTACGTAGCGTTGCCATCCCCAGGCACTCATGATGTTTCCTCAGGTTACGTTCAGATACGCAGGATGCTTGCAGCAGGGACCACGAATTCCAGGGAGCTCTCTTCGCTGTTAGCGAATTGTTTGTCAAATTCGTTTGTGGTTTTAAGAGCAAAAACAGCCCTTTTTGGATTGTTATCAATAACTATTTCAGAACATTATCTTGGTCCGACCCCGGTAGCAGGCCCGCTGCATGATTTTTTGCTTACCCACACGAAACAGCGAGGAGCCTGGCATTGTGCTCCCTCTGTTTTTAGGGGGTCAGTCTTGATTTGAGTGTTCGGCATTCCTTGAACGGGATTCTTCTATTGCATCAAGGATATCCTTTGTTGTTGCTTTTGTTTGTATGCCTGGAACGTCAAATGGTGATTGAGGTGATTTTGTAAATACAATTTTAAATGTCTCGCCGCTTCTACGTTTAATTATGACATCCTCTGTTTTTGCAAAATCGAGAACCGCTGAAAATTTTTGACGCGCCTCTGAATATGTATAGACTTTCATCAGACCACCTCCATAACTTGAATACCCAAATCATGAGCGACTTCAATCATACGTCGATCAAGAGTTAGCAATGGACAATGTAAAGAAAGAGCACATGCTAAAAAATATGCGTCATATGCGTAAATATTACATTGAGATGCTATTTTAAGTGCATCACGAATATTAATGCTACGTAAATCGACCGGTATTTGTTGTGTAGCATCCCAGACAGACAATAAATCATCCGGTTCAAGCCTACGTCGTTTCAGCATTGCTGATAATGCATTTCCAATCTCAAAAGGCAAGATATCCGGGGCAATTAAATCGTGGCCTAAGGTACGTTTGATGATCGTATTTCTTTCCGGTTCATTGAGAGTAACTGCCAAAAACGTATTTGTATCTGCTATTATTTTCATATGTACAATTGTGCTTGTGGGTATGATTTCTGTCAAGATAATTTTTTGATCCCGTGCGTAGCCATCAGCGCAGGAAAACGTGCTCGTAGGAATCCCCGAAGTGGTTTTCAGGGATCTCGTCTTGCCTCATAGTACCTTACTCAAAAGTTTCTGTAATAAAAAACAAGAAAATTTTATAACTGCTTGAACTTAAAGCTTAAAACCTAAAACCTAAAACTGCGGCTTGGCCGCATTGGGATTATGTTGCGTGGAGTTCGTAGTGCAGATCGCCCGTAGGGAGGAGAATCCCTACGGGCGATCTGCGTTAGGCGGAGCACGATTCGCCGTGCTCCTCGAGGCGGGGAGATGGCAAAAAAATCAGAACCGCTCGAGGATCGCATCCCTCGGCATGGTGGAGATACAGGCGACCTGTTTGGGGTCCTTGCCCATGCACAGGGCCAAAAGCTGGCTGTAGTCGAAGACCGGGATGGTGTAGCGTTCTTCGCCGACCTGCTGGTTCAGGGTTTTCTGGACGTTGTCCAGGTGCATGAGGCAGGTGATGCAGGAGGTGACGATGAAGTCGGCCCTGGTTTCCTCGATGATGGTGTCCAGGGTCTCCTGGATGAAGGCGTTGGCCTCGGCCGGGGAATTGTTGGTGAATCCGCCTGCCCCGCCGCAGCAGGTGTGTTCTCTGGAAAAATGGTCCACCTCCGCTCCCAGGGCCTGGGTCAGGTTTTCCAGGGCCACGGGTTTGCGGGCTTCTTTTTCAAAACCCACGATCTCGCTGGGGTAGAGGGTATGGCAGGGGTATTGGATCACGGCGTGGAATCCTTCCAGGGTGTGTTTCAGGGACCGGGTGATGGTTTCCGTGCCCACATTGTTGTACAGGACATCGCTTATGTGGCGGACCTTGGATTTGCCGCTCACGGATCTGCCCGTGGGTTCGAGCAGCTTGTTTACCCGGCAGAGCTTTTTCTCGTCATGTATGAGGTGGTGGCGGCCCATACTCAGGGAGCTGTAGCAGGATCCGCATTCCACCAGGATGTCGACATTTTTTTCTTCGGCAATGGACAGGTTCCAGCCGCTGGCCGCAAGATGGGACTCGTCGTCCGTGGACGGAAAGGAGCCAAAGGCGGGGCAGCAAACGTATCCTTCCATGTCAACGAGATCCACGCCCAGTTCCGGCATGGTTGCCCGGATGGCCTTTTCCAGATCCGGTCGGATGGCCGGCATGTTACATCCCAAAAAAAATCCCATTTCCATGGCTATTCCTCGCTGAACATATAGGCGTTTTCACTGATGAGTTCGGTTTTCATGAGCATTTCCTGGAATTGTTTGCGCTTCTCGGGAAGTTTGGTCAGGGTGGGCAACTCGGGCAGACCGAGTTGCTCCCGAAGTTCGGTGTTCATCCCGACCGCCTGGGTATAGCCTCTGCGGAAGATATCCACGATGGAGGGGGGGATGCGGGTTTCGTCGTTTCTGCTCTGCCATTTGCGTACGGCCAGGCAGAGCTCGAAGGGCTTGACGTCCATGGGGCACATCTCCTCGCACAACGAGCAGGAAACGCAGGTCCATGGGGTGTCGTCGTCAAAGAGTTCGTCTTCCAGACCCAAGATGACCTTGCGGGCCAGGTTGCGGATGAGCAGGGGCGGATCGGCCTGGGAGGCCGGGCATCCTGAAATGCAGGTGCTGCAATTGTAGCAGTGCAGCAGGTCGTCGTTGTTGTATATTTCCTTCCACAGATTAGGATTTGTCTGGTTCATATCCATAACGTGGATCTCCTTTTTTGGTTCATGCTATGACATGAGCATGGAATCGAGCACTGCCAGCATCTGTTTGTCCTGCCAGCCAAGGACTTCAGCTGCATTGTTCGGGCAGGTGGCCGCGCAGACGCCGCAGGCCTGACAGACAGCGGGGTCGACAATGATGCGATTGTAGACAGCATCGTACCGTCTGGCCTCGTACGGACAGGCTGCTACACATCTCCGGCATCTGGCGCACAATGCGTCGTGGGTGATGGAAATCTCCCCGGCTGAATGTTCCACTCTCCCTGCCAGAAACGTGTACCCTTTCTGGGCCGCGGCCTGGGCCTGGACCACGCAGCCGGGAAGCGTCCTGGGCGAATGGGCCGTGCCCACCACATAGACCCCGGGTTTGGTACATTCCACGGGTCGCCATTTGGAATCGGCCTCGACAAAGAAGCCGTCCTGATTGAGCGGCAGTCCACCAAAGGCCTGGGCCAGTTCCACATTGGTCGGTGAGGGGGCAAGTCCTGTGGACAGGACGAGCAGATCGGCACGAATTTGTGCCGGAACATCAAGGACCGTTTCCCGGTATGTGATCAGCGGCTTGTCGTCTTCAAGCACGACCTCGGGTTTTTCCTCCGGGGAGTAGGTGACAAAGATGACTCCCTTTTTTCTGGCCAGGGTGTAGTATTTTTCATACTCCCCATAGGTCATCATATCCCTGTAGAGAATAACGATCCTGGCGTCCGGGTTTTTTCCCTTGACGGCCAAGGCATTGGCCACTGCACCCTGACAGCATACTCGGCTGCAATACTCTTTTTTGCCTTTTTCCCGGGAACCCACGCACTGGATCATGACGATGGTTCTGGCCTGATTCGTGTCCGGATCGTCTGCAGCGAGTTTGTCTCTGAACTCGCCCTGGGTGAGTATTCTCTTGGATGAACCGAATGCATATTCGTCGGTGGGGGCTTCGATGCATCCCGTTGCCAGGATGGATACCCCGTGATTGACGATGGTTTCTTCTCCGGATTCGTTGTCCACAATGGTTGTCTCAAAGGCCCCCAGACTTCCCTGGGATGTTTTGACCCGGCTGTTCAGGTGGACAGTGACATGCGTGTTTTTCTCGATCCGTTCCTTGAGCAACGTGGCCATGGACTTGGGATCAAGGCCGGTGAGTGTGCGAGAAACCCGGTTGCCGGAATATCCTCCAAGTTCTGACGCTGCTTCGACAAGGGCTACATCTATGCCGCGTCGGGCAAGGGAGAGAGCAGCGGTCATCCCGGATATGCCGCCTCCGACAACAAGCCCTTTCTGGTCGACAGAGAGTTTTTTCCCATGCAGGGGCATGCGGTATCTGAGACTTTCCATGTCCGGGCGAATACCTTGTATCACCTTGTGGACTGTTTCTTCATTCACAATGAGATCATGATGATCCATGAGCCCCAGGAAATCGAATATCTTGACCAGAGACGGGTTGATTCCTGCGCTGACGATTATTTTTCTGAGTCTGTTCGTGTAAAGATATTGGCTGCAGGCTCCGATGAGGATCCGATTGCCCCTGGTCGTTGCAAGCAGGGAGCGGAGTTTCTCGTGACCCTCTTCCGTGCATAGGGTGTCGATTACATGGATATCTTTTACACCGGGGAGTTGGTGCAATGTGTTGGCAAGCAGATCGATATCCTGAATGCGTGATCCCAGTTTTTTGGAACAGGCACATAGAACCAGGGTCAATGCGGGCAGTTCGTTTTCTTCGGGCGAGGGGGGTGGTCCGCTTTCCGCTTCCGCGAACTGGACATCCATGGAACTCAAAAGTTCCGAAACTTTTCCGGCAGCTGCCGTGCTGCTTGAAATGGCCTCGCTGATATCTGTAAGTCCCATGACCGATCCGCATACAAACAAGCCGGCTTTGGAAAGACAAACCTTTTCCAGGCCGTCACGGGCAAGAAGGCCGTCTTCGTTTAGCTCGGCTCCGGTAAGTTCAGCGATGCGTTTGTGTTCTTCAAAGGGATCCTGGCCTGTTGAGAGGATGACCACATCGAAGGATTGCGTGGAAAAAGCCTGGGTCGCTGGATCGAAGTAGCGGATGTGTAATTGTCCGTCCTTGCTCTTGCGAACCCCCTGGACCCGGCAACGGATCTTTTCTACTCCGTATTCCTGCTCCGCCCTTTCCTGATACCGGTAGAAGTCTTTCCCAAAGGTACGCATGTCCATGTAGAAGATGGTCGTTTCTACACCTTCCCCGCCTTTTTTGTGGGCCAGGACGGCCTCTTTAAGGGCGAACATGCAACAGATGGAAGAGCAAAACGGGGTTTTTTGATGGCGATTTCTCGAACCCACACATTGTATCCAGGCGAATTTTTTGGCCTCCTTTCCATCGGAGGGACGTCGGATACTCCCGTCGTAGGTGCCCGAACCGCTGAGCATCCGTTCGAACTGCAGACTGGTGACGACATCGGGGGATGCTGTATAGGTCTGACCTTCCCTGGACGTATGCGGATCGTGCAGCTTAACACCCGAGGCGAAGATGATCGCCTGAACGACAACGGTCTGCTCAGTGGTCTCTGCATCCAGGTTGATGGCTCCTGCCTTGCAGACCTCGACGCATTTGCCGCATCGGGTGCATATATCCGCATCCAGCACGTAATTGCCGGGTGTGGAATGAGGTATGGGCTGATAGATGGCCTTGCGAAGAGTCAACCCCTGGTTGAACTCGTCCTTGGTCTCAACCGGACACACCTCGATACACTTGTTGCATTCGCAGCAGATTTCCTGATTGATAAAGGTGGGCTTGGTGACCAGTTGAACCTTATATGCTCCGACATCCCCTTCAATGGCGACCACGTCGGTGGATGCCAGAATCTGGATATTGTCATGGTACATCCCTTTTCGGAGGCAGAACTGCGATCCCGCTTCGCGACCAACCATGGGCAAAAGTCTGCACATGCCGCAATGGTCGTTGGGAAACTGATAATCGAGCATGTCCAGGATGCCGCCCACCTGGGGGGAGATATCCGTGAGCACCACCTTGTATCCTGTTTCAGCCAGCTCCATGGCCGCCTTGATGCCGGAGATCCCGGCCCCCACGACCAGAACCGTGCCGATACGCTGTTCTTCTGCCATGAGAGCGCTCCTATTTGACCTGACCGGTGACGTCGGTGAATTCGTTATCGAAAAACACGGACAAGGGCAGAGGTTCGTCCAGGGAGCGACCGGCCTGATAGTCGAACCGCTTCTGGATTTTTTCGCCGGCTGATCTGAAAATGGGCATCAGGTCGATTCCGTTGGGACAGGCGCTGGTGCACTGCCCGCAGCCGATGCAGGATGTGCCGATATGGGAGATGCGGGTCATATGATAGAAGACCGTGTCCGCGGGCATGGGCAGATCGCCCAGGGCCTCGGAGCGGTCCATGAACTGGTCGCCCGTGTACCTGAAGGTGTCGGTGACGAACACGCATTCCTTGCAATAGCAGACCGGGCAGGCCACCCGGCAGTTGTAGCAGTTGACGCAGGAGGCAAGATAGTCGGTCAGGGCGGGGATGGAGGCTATGGTTTCCCGGTAGTTCCCCAAAACCTGGTTGCGCTTTTCCGTCCGTTCCCTGACCAGGGCTTCCAGGACGGAGGCACGCTTGGATGGAAGCTCCGATGTGGGTAGCCCCAGGGTTTCCAATGCCGTGGTCCCTTTGTCCGAGACCGCCTGGACGCATATTTCATTTGCTCCCGTGCCCATGAGGCAGAGGTTCAGGTCCACGTTGTCGGTGGCGGGAAATTCGCAGATGGCACAGGCCCCGGCTATGTCTGTGTCGCCCGTTGCGGTCGTTCCCTGACGGGCATGTTCCAGAAAGGACTCCGTGGTCATGCCTCCTGAACACAGTTTGGTGAAATCCTTGTTTTCGTACCGGCCGTAACAGTCCATGCCGACAAGCAGCACCTTGGACAGATCGGCCTGTTTGAGCTTGACCAGTTCCACCAGGGCCCGCATCTCGCAGGATCTGAGAACCACGCCCAGCTTGCGCTCGCTGGGGCGGGTGGTGATGGACGAGACCAGTTTGGCCGTGTTCACCGGTACCACCGGGGCAAAGGGGTCCACGTTTTCCAGCTTGGCGGGATCGTTCACCAGGGTCTGTCGGACCATGCCCGATCCGGTTGTAACCGGCACCAGCAGGGAGTGCACGATCTCCTTTTCCAGCAGTCCCTTGAAAAATCCGGCCAGTTCCTTGTTCATGGTGTCCTTGCCAAAGGACAATGTGCAGCATGTACTCATGATCGTCTCCCCGCCGTTACCCGGCCATTTGTGCGGCATGGACCGGACTCGGGCCGAGAACCCGCAGCTTTTCGGTCATATCTTTGGTGACTTCCTGGAGCATGTTTCCGTCGCTCGCCGCGATCCAGCGCAGCCAGAACCGCTGTTCGTCGATTCCGTAACTCTTGAGGACCTCGGTGAGCATGGCCACCCGTCGCCTGGCCTTGAGATTGCCGTTGATATAGTGGCAGTCGCCCGGCCAGCAGCCGCCGATGAGTACGCCGTCGGCACCGTTCAAAAAGGCCTTGATCACGTATTTGGGATCCACCATGCCGCTGCACATGACCCGGATGATCTTCAGGTTGGGCGGGTAGGAGAGGCGCGAGGTCCCTGCCAGATCCGCGGCCGTGAACGTGCACCAATTGCAGAAAAATGCCACGATGTTCGGTTCGAATGTATCCATTATCAACTCCTGATTCAGGGTAACTATTCTCTGATGATTGATTAGAGTATGTGAAGTGATGTCTGCTTCCGTCATCCCGGCTTTTTACGCACGGTTCGACAGCCATGCGCACAACCGGGGTGCCCGGTCAGTCGCAGTTGCAGAAAATGCCGTCGAGTTCGGCCAGGACCTGTTTGTCCGTGAAATGCTGCACCTTGGCCGCGCCGCTGGGGCAGTGGCCGGCGCAGCTGCCGCAGCCCTTGCACACGGCGCTGTTGACCTGGCTTATGCCCTTGAGACTGTTGAAGGTAATGGCCCCGTAGGGACACAGGCCGATGCATATCTGACACCCCACGCACACGTCCGGGTCGATGGTCGAGACCATGGGCGAGACCTCCACCGTGCCGCAGGAGCTCAGGGCCAGACATTGGGCCGCGGCCGCTTTTGCCTGGGCCACGGTGTCCGGGATATCCTTGGGACCCTGGCAGGCTCCGGCGATGAATACCCCGCTGGCCGAGGTGGAGACAGGCTCCAGCTTGGGATGTTCTTCCAGTAAAAATCCGTCGCCGCCGACGGTGACTCCAAAGGTTCGGGCCACATGGGGAAGGTCCTTGCGCGGTTCCATGGCCGTGCATAAAATGGCCATTTCCACGGGGATCTCGACCATGCGCGCCGACAGGGTGTCTTCGGCCCGGACAACGAGCCTGTCGCCCGACTGTCTGATCTCCGAAGCCTTGCCCCGGATCATGCGCACCCCTTCGCTCTGAACCCGCTTGTAGAACTCTTCATAGCCTTTGCCGAAACAGCGCATGTCGATGTAAAAATTGTACACCTCGGTGTCGTGCCCGCATTTGTCCTTGATCAGGTGGGCGAATTTGAGGGCGTACATGCAACAGGTCCGGGAACAATATTCGTGGTACCGGATGTCCCGGCTGCCGATGCAGTGGAGGATGGCCACGCTCTTGGGCGCTTCGGTGAATTTCTGGGGATTGTCCGGGTCCCTTTTGAGAATCTTGCCGCTGGTGGGGCCGGTGGCGTTGGAAAGACGTTCGAACTCGAGATTGGTGAGCACGTTGGGAGAGGTCCTGTACCCGAGCTCTTTCATGGGCGAGGGATCCAGTGCGTCGTAGCCCGTGGCCAGGATGCACGAGCCTACCTTGATCTCCACGATCTCCTCTTTTTGGGAGAAGTCGATGGCTCCGGCCTTGCAGGCGGCCACGCACTTCTTGCACTTGCCCGTGTTCAGGCCGATGCACGCCTCGGGATCGATGGTGGGCGCCTGGGGGATGGCCTGGGGGAATGCGATGTCGGCCGCGTGGCGGGTGATGAGCCCCTGGTCCCACTGGGAGAACAGGGTTTCCGGCGGGTTGCCGTCCGCGTCCACGATGCGGATGGCATCCTTCTTACACACTGTCTGACACAGGCCGCAGCGGATGCAGGTGTCATTGTCGATGACATGGGTTTGCTTCTTGTCGCCGGAGATGGCCTTTTCCGGACATTTGCGGGCGCACAGGGTGCAGCCGATGCATTTTTCCGGATCGATCTCATAGTGGAAGGGCGTGGGTACGCTCTGGTCGGGAAAGAGTTTGTAGCTCACCGGGCAGACCTTGGCACAGTCCCCGCAGCCCGTGCATTTGTTCATGTCGATATACCGGGGATGTTTTTTGATCCGCACGGTGAAGTTGCCGATATACCCGGAGATATCCAGGACCTCGCTGTAGGAGAGGAGTTCGATGTTTTTGCTCTGGCCCACTGAGACCATCTTGGGGGTGCCGATGCACGCGGCGCAGTCCAGGGTGGGGAAGGTCTTGTCGAATTGGAGCATGTGTCCGCCGATGGTCGGGGCCTTTTCCACCAGATAGGCCTTGTACCCGGCAGATGCGATGTCCAGGGCGGCCTGCATCCCGGCGATCCCGCCGCCCACGATCAGGGTGTTCGTGCACACATCAAAGGTGGAAGGGGTCAGATCGTTCTGGTGAACCACTCGGGCGATGCCCGCCCTGGCCAGAATTTTGGCTTTTTCCGTGGCCTCGTCCTCATCTTCGGTGACCCAGGAGACGTGTTCGCGCACGCAGACCATGTGGAAGGCCCGATAGGGATTGAGCCCTCCCCGTTTGCAGGCCCCCTGGAATGTCTTTTCGTGCATGCGCGGGGAGCACGAGGCCACGACCACGCGGGTCAACCCGTATTCCTTGATGTCCTTTTCAATGAGTTCCTGGCCGGGATCGGAACACATGAACAGATAGTCCCGGGAAACGACCACGTTCGGGAGCTTGGCCATCTCTTCGGCAACCTCCTTGACGCGGACGCGGTAGGCGATGTTCGCCCCGCAGTGGCATATGTAAAAACCGATTCGTTCAGTCATGATGTTTCTCCTCAACCAAAACTATTTGGAAAACATGAATGTCGAGATGGTCTGCTACGAAAATGCCTTCCCTGCCATCTCACATGATTTAGGAAATTGAAAAATTTCAGAAATTTAAGAAATTAAAGACCAGAACGGTAACAGCCTGCAATATCTTAAATTTCTTAAATCCAGAATTATATTTTTTTTATATCGATGTTCGTTGATTCCGTTCCTACGGATTGTGCGAGGAGTTCGGCCACGTCGCAGACCCGGATCTTTGCCTGTACACCCATGTCCCGGATGGCCGCATTCAGCATGCGGATGCAGTACGGGCATGCAGTGGCGATGATATCTGCCCGGGTGTCCAATGCCTCACGAACCCGCCTGTGAGAAAGACGATTTTCGGGCGGGCAATCCTCCTGCAGCCATGCGCCTCCGCCCCCGCCGCCGCAGCACAGGCTGTTTTCCCGGGCATGGGCCATTTCCACCCGTTCAATCCCGGGGATGCTGTCCAGGATGTCTCTTGGATGGTCATAGATGCCTGCATGACGTCCCAGGTAACAGGGATCGTGAAAGGTGACCCTGGCAGGAACGGACCGTTCGGGTACGAGACGTTTTCCCTGGATTAGACCGGCCAAGATTTCGGTATGGTGGTGGATGGATATTTTTTCGTTCAACCCCTCGTAGTGGCGGGTGAAGGTCTGCAGACAATGGGGGGAGTTGACCAAAAGCCGAGAGATTCCGGTATCGAGCAGGGTTGTTGTGTTCAGTTTTTTGAAGGCGTTAAAAAGTTCTTCAGAGCCCGAGGTTCGGGCCAGTTCGCCGCAACACCGTTCCTGGTCGCCCAGGGTCCCGAAGGTGACATGGGCCTTGTGGAGCAGCCCGAGCAGTGCCTGGCCCGCCCTGCGGCTGCCCTGAGCGGGATCAGTGTCATGGGCCGTGGTGCAGCAGGTGAACAGACAATATTCTTTGCCCGTTGAACAGGGATCCAGCTCGAAAGGGCGGGCCCATTGAGTGCGCTGATCCTGGCTGCTTCCCCAGGGATTGTTGTTCTGTCTCAGACTCTCGAGGGGATTTTCAAGAAGGGTCGGCAGGTTGTGAGCCAGAACGTCCTGGGCGCGCACAGCCGTGAGCAGACCGGCCATGTCGATACCCCGGGGACAATGTTCCATGCAGTTGTTGCACGTCAGACACTGCCAGGCCGCCGCGTCAACATCATCCCGGGTGGCTGTACCCAGACTGATAGCTCTGAGCGCGAGCCGGGGGCTGAGCCCTGGTTGGGGGCAGACGCTGGTGCAGGTACCGCATTGCATACAGGTCAGGAAGGTTTCCTGCGCCCGTTTTTTTGTTTCTTCGAAATCGGAGACCGACGGCCTAGTTGCCTTTTCCCGGACCTTGGAGAGAAAGATCGCCAAGGGTCGGTAGAACAGATGGGACCATTTGCCGAAGGGAACCTCGATCATGAGCATGGGAACGGCAATGGCCAGATGGATGACATAGGTCACGTAGGTGGCCACGGGCCATCCGGCCAAACGAAACAGGTGCATGACCAGGCCGGTGAAGGCCGTAGAGAACAACAGGATCAGAAAGAGCCAGTCCGAGAGTTCCGAGTACCGGTGCATGAGCTCTTTGCGTTTGTACCGGCTGTACATCATTTCCCCGGTGATGCCCATGATCGTCGCAGTGGCATAGTACCCGAACAGGGCGGAGAAATGCCAGGAACTGTCATCCACCTGGAACCAGCGGATGAATACGATGATCAGGGACATCATGGTCAGGTAGCCGGTGACCAGAAAAAGGTGCTTGAGCCATCGGGCTCGGTTCCCCCTGCATTCGCTCCACCGTTTCTGGGTGATGAAATGGAGAGCGAACGCCTTTAGTTCATGCAGATAAAGACTGAAAGGAATTTTGGTCCCGGCCATGATGAACCGGTGCATGCGCAAGGCGTTGGAGAGGAGAAAGGCAGAAAGGATAAGGGCCATGGTCAGATCGCCGATCTCGATCCACAGCACTGGAGCGAAGGTGTTCACGGAAACGTGGTCGGTGATCACTGGACCGTGAAAAAATGCGAACAGGAGGATAATGAATAGAGCCATCCCTCCAAGTGCCCCGAATTCCCATTTTTTCGAGGTGTAGAATCGTTTGGCCAGTCCGGTCCAATCGTATTGAGCGGTCAGCCAGCGACGTACTGCCATCATTGTTTCAGCCGGCTCGGCCCCTCGAGGACAGTTCTGGTTGCACTCGCCGCAATAGTAGCACAGCCAGGGTTCAACTGACGCGAGAAGTTTGTCTCTGAGTCCCAGCTGAAGGTAGCGGTAGATTTTTCTGGGAAAGGAGTCTGTTCCGCGTGACAGGGGGCAGGATGCGCTGCAGGTGCCGCATTGCATGCACAGGTCCATATCCTTGGCCCCATAGGCCTGGACCTCACGGGCTAGTTCAGGCTCGGTACAATAATCATTTGATGCTCCATCCATGGGGGTGCCTTGGGTGAATGTGAAAGAATGGGTATGCTGGAAGAGAAAACTTTTTTGAGGCCCCTAAAGCAAGAGATATACCTCTTTTGAATATTGTCTGTCGGTCTGGTCAAACTTTGAGAAATGAACATGGCTCATCCCGGGATAAAACCCGCTTCTCCTACGCCAAAAGAGTGTGGTTTGAAAGGGGATGGACCATTATTTTTTGCGGCATGAACTGACTGTTCAGATCCTGCCTGGCAGAGCAAAAGCGGATCTCGAAAGTTTTGGTCGGCACCAAAATGCGGGGAGCGTCCTGGATTCAGGACGATTGGGAAAGGGGGGAGATAACTCGACCCGTCATTATACGGCCCTCTCTCTTGAATGGGGACGGGGCTGAATAATCCGAGCGAGCATTATCTGATAGTTACTGTGATCGGTGGGCTGGATGATTTTTGGGTGACGGATTTTTTTACATCCTGTAAACAGGATAGAATGCCCTAGTAGCTCGATATAAAAGGAAGTATCAGGGGGTCCTGTTTTTCGGACAAGTTTGGGAGGGAACGAGTGTGCGGATTGTGGTTTGGCCTAGAATTCTATCCCGTATTTCTTGACCATGGCGTAGAAGTGAGAGCGGGACAGGCCGGATAATTCGAGGATCTTTTTCAGATTGCCTCCGGTTTGTTCGACCAGTTCCTCAAGGTAGCGTTTTTCCAGGTCCGAGCGGAATTCCCGGATGTTGGGGAGTTGTTCGGGGTGATCCGTCAGGGGCGGGGAGGGGACGACAGAAGGCTGTGCGGCCGGTTTTTCTCCGATCGGCTTGCCATTGGAAAGAAGGTGGGTCCTGGCCACCTTGATGCGGATATCCGAGGGGAGGTGGACCGCATAGATGGTCTCCTCCTCACCTGCAATCACAAAGGCCCTTTCCAGGGTATTGAAGAGCTCGCGGACATTGCCGCGCCAGTCATAGTCCTCGAGGGTGGCAAAGAACTCGGCGTCGATGCCCTTGTTGGGTTTATCGTATTTTTCGCAGAGCTGGTTGATGAAATAGAGTGTCAGCGGCTTGATGTCTTCCCTGCGTTCTTTCAGGGGAGGGAGCTTGAGCTGGATGGTTTTCAGCCGGAAAAAGAGATCTTCCCGAAAGGTCCCCTTGCCGACCATGATCTCGAGATCCCTGTTGGTGGCGGCGATGAGACGGAAATCGCTCTGTATTTCCCGTTGTCCGCCCACGGGCCGGAAGGTTCGTTCCTGAAGGAAGCGCAAAAAAGCCTTCTGGGTGGTCAGGGGGAGTTCCCCGATTTCGTCCAGAAACAAAGTCCCTTTGTCGGCCAGTTTGACGAGCCCGGTTCTGTCCCGGTCGGCCCCGGTGAAGGCCCCTTTGACGTGGCCGAAGAGAATGCTTTCAAGGAGATTTTCCGTGAGCGCGGCGCAGTCGACCGGCACAAAGGGGCCTTCGGACCGGTAGCTGTTGGCATGGATGGTTGTGGCGAAAAGCTCCTTGCCCGTGCCGGTCTCTCCGGTGATCAGAACATTGGAATCGCATTGGGCAGCCTGGGCGACCAGATCGAAGCAGGCCCGCATGGCAGGACTTTTGCCGATCACGTTTTCCAGGTTCAGGGCCATGGGGGCTTTTTGTTTGGCCTTTTCCTTGCGATAGGCCAGCACCCTGTTCAGGGTGAGCATGGTGTCCTTGATCGGGGAGGGTTTGACCAGATAGTCCCAGACTCCGCCTCGGATGGCCAGTTCAGCGCCGTCCGGGTCGCCCCTGCCCGTGAGGATGATCACCTCGGGTTCCGAGGGCGCGCCCTTGATCTCGGGCAGGACGTCCAGGCCGTTGCCGTCAGGAAGCTGTACGTCCAGAAAGACCACATCAACGGGTTCTTCTGCCAGGCATTTCAGCCCTTCGGCAATGGTGTGTACGCATCGGCAGGAGAAACGCATGCGGGAGATCAGGCTCTGCATGGTTTCGCAAACCTGAATGTCGTCATCGATGATCAGAATGGTGTTCATAATATGGTCTGAGGTGGTTCGCTTATGGTCTGCGCCGGGTGATCCCGTGATCTAGCCGAGATCGGCTGTTTCAGCGCTGCCGAGAACACGGCAAATGGCCGCAGAAAGGGTCGTCTTGTTATAGGGTTTGGGCAGGATCTCTCGGATATTGGGTAGGGCTTTGGTGGCCTCAGCCTCAATGGCCATATTTCTGCCCGAGACCATGATCACGGGTAGATGTGGAGCCGTGTCCATGATTTTTTGGGCCAGTTCCAGGCCGTTCATTTCCGGCATGTCGAAATCTGTGATGACAAGATCGCATTCGGCCTGGTGCTCGATTATCCGAAGGGCGTTACGCGCGTTCTTGACCGGGGTGACCTTATATCCGAGCAGGGCCAGGACACGGGGGATCGTCTGCAACTGGTCGGCATCGTCCTCCACGAAAACGATTCTTCCATAACCTCTCTCAATGGCACGGTCCACCCCGGTGGAGGTGTCGGTCAACGGCTGTTCGGCCAAGGGCAGGTAGATGGAAAAGGATGTACCCTCGTCCGGTTGGCTCCATACCTCTATGGCGCCTTTGTGTCCCTTGACGATCCCATGGACCACGGCCAGTCCGAGTCCGGTCCCCTCACTCTTGTCCTTGGTGGTGAAGAACGGGTCGAAGATTTTGTCGATGATATCTGGTTCCATGCCGGGGCCGTTGTCCTCGATGGTCAGCTTGGCATAGTAGCCGGGGGACACATCCAGAACCTTGGCCCTGGTTCCAGCCAGAATCTCCGTGGACAGGATCAAACTCACATCTCCTCCCTGTGTCCGCATGGCCTGAAAGGCATTGGTGCACAGATTCATGACGATCTGGTGGATCTGGGTGGGATCGGCCAAGCACTGGATGCGGGGGGTCACGATATGTTCTCCGACTCGAATGTTGCCCGGAAACGAGGCCTTGATCAGACCGGCCGCCTCATGGACTACCTCCGAGACATTGATGGGCACGAACCCCTCCTGGCTGGGCCGGCTGAAGGTCAGGATCTGTTTGACCAGTCGACTGCCTCGCTGGGAGGCAGTGAGTACCCGGGTCAGATCCTCATGGGTCATGGAATCCTCGTCGATATCCATGAGTGCGAGTTCCGTAGAATTGATGATCGATGTCAGTATGTTATTGAAATCGTGAGCGATTCCGCCTGCCAGCGTCCCGATGGCTTCCATCTTCTGGGACTGAAGGAGTTGACGTTCCAGACTGATCCGTTGGGTGATGTCCTCGGCAAATACTTCCATGTATGTAAGGGTTCCATCGGATTTGCGAATGACCCGTACGTGCAGATTGGCAATGATGACCGTCCCGTCCCTGCGCTTGAATCGATTTTCAAAGTTGATGGTTTCACCGGACTCGTTGTTAGCGGCAAGCAGGGTTTCCCAGCGTTGGGGGTCGACAAACAGTTCGTTGGGCAGGGACTGTATGTTTTCCACCAGGTCGCTTGGGGAATCAAAACCGAGCATTCGGGCCATGGCGGGATTGGTGTCCAGGAAATGTCCGTCAGGGGTGGTCCGGAAGATGCCCAGGGCTGAATTCTCAAAGATGCTGTGATATTTTTCCTCGGCTGTACGCAGGTCGTCTTCCATCCGGCGGCGCTGCATGATGTTCAGAATCAGCAGCAGGGAAATGATCAGCAGCACGACAATGCTGGCCATGATCAGCCAGAAGATCTGCTTGTCCAGGGCGTAAAACCGATTCGGCTGATTGATGATCACACTGCCGGGAGGCAGGGCGTCCTGATCAAAGGAAAAGCGCTTGAGCATGGTGTAATCGAAGCTGTACTCGCCCAGATACTCCTCGACAATGGGGACCTCTTCGGGGGTCGCCCCCTGAAAGAGGGTGAGCACCTGTTCGGCGGCCAGCGCGCCGACCTGTTTGCCGTCGAGCAAACGGCCCCCGACGATCCCGTGTCCTAAAAAAAAGTGCCAGTTGCTGAAAATGGGTACTTTGGAAACCTCCGCAAGGGAGTCCAGGACCTCTTCGGCCGAATAGAACTGCCCATGGGCATCCTTGTAAAAGGGGATCATGTAGATGATGGTGTCCTTGGGGATGCCCGGAACCCGTGCGCGCAATTCATCCAGGGAATATTCGGTCCAGAATTCAACATCCAGGGAATCCTTGAAGTTCTCCAGGGCCTTGGCAACCTGGTTGCGGATGGCCTGGCTGGTGATGTCGTTGTTGCCGATGACCACGATATTTCGTGTGCCCGGCCGGAGTCGCTGGGCGAGCTTGATGGTGTCCACGGCGTCGATGCTCTCGCCAACTCCGGTAAAGAGCTCTCTGTGCAGGATGTCCCGGCCGTCAAGATCGTTTATCCCGCAGAAAACGAACGGTACCCCGGGAAAAAACGCCGGGCCGTGTTCCTGGAGGAATTCAAAGGCATAATTGTCCGAGGCGATAATGGCATCAAATCGGGTGTGCTTGAATTTGTAGGCGTAGAGCTCCAGGAGCATCTCCTGCATGCTCCTGGATGCGTGCCGCTTGGAGTCCATGTATTCCACCTGGAGATCCACGGTGTACGGGCTCTGGGCAAAGCGCTGTTTGACCCCCTGCACGATGGTGTCCGACCAGGAATAGCCGTTCTCATAGGAATTGAAGAGCAGGACATTTTTGCGCGGCTTGGCCCCCAGGGAGTCCTGCGGGGCAAAAACTCCGAGCAGAAGCGGCAGAAAAAGGGTTGCCAGGGCGATTCGATACAGAGACGATGTCGTGAAAATGAACATATAAAAGGGACCTTGGTGCGAGGTGATCCCGGAAGTGCGGATCGTGGATACCGTTTCGGCATGGTTGAACAATCAGAGGCGGGCCATGGGTGAAAAAAGAAGAAAATCAAATAGTCGCGCCCCGAGATCGGTCGCCAACAGGATGGAAATCCTGAACCTGATCCCGATGTTTCGTCAAACGGGCTGTTTGCAGGTTATATCATTTGCGCAGGAGAAATCGAATATATCATTTGCGCAGGAGAAATCGAAGGCGCCCAGCTTCTCTAAGTACCGGGCTCGGAGGCGTCAAGAAAGATGGGCAATCATAAGAGCGTGGTTTTTGCCGTAAAGATCTGCGGTCGGATTTGCTGTCGAACGACATGATCTGATCACGGAGGAGGGGCAGCAGGTGAGATTCTGGGACAGGCAGATTGGGCTTTGTCCAAGACATCAAAGGGAAGCCTGACATGACAGCAACTTTTTGCCTGACCTGCCCCCCAAATTTTTAAGCCAAAACCAGCTGGCCCTGGGCCAGGTCGTAGACAATAGTTGGAGCCGGTAAGGTCTCTGTGGTTTTAAAATACCCCTTAAAGCATTTGATGGTCACATCGGGATGAATCACTGCCAAGGCTTTGACCCGGACCTTTTCGAACATTTCCCGCTGATCTTCACGCTCCTGGGCGATGCGGGCTCTTATTTCCTGCAATTCCCTTTCACAGGCCAGCCGGGTCTTGAGAATCTGGGCCACGTCCTGGCGCTTTTCCTGGGGGAACTTTTTCAGGATATCCCTGACATCATCTTTGCCCAGGGATGTATAGATCTTTTCCAGGGTCTGTTTCAATTCCCTTTTCCGCGCCAGACTTTCTTCCATGCTGCGGTTCACGCCCAGCAGAATAACTGTTTTCACACCCATGGGTGAGCCGATCTCCCTGGCCAGCACCTCCTGGCCGCACCGCACTACACCGCCGACAATTTTTCCCCGCCCCCGGGTGGCCACCACCTTCTGCCTGGCAAACACCGAGCAATTGTTCATTTCGTGAGCAATGTTCACCTCATTGCCCGCGCGCAGGGATGCGTTCTGGGCGTACATGGCGGAAATGTTTCCTTCTGCCTGGATGGACCCCTGTTGCTGCATGGCAATGCCGCAGCCAACTACGACGTCTCCTCCGGCTACAAGGACAGCGTCTTCCACCACATCCCGGACCACGATATTGCCCGGGGCCTCTACGCGGAATCCGGCCAGAACAGATCCGGTGATGTTGACCGATCCCCGTTCGAGCACCACATTGCCCACCTGGAGATTCACATCGCCGTTTATCTGAAAAATTTCCGTTATCTTGAGCGTATTGCCCCGGAAAAAGACCATTCCCTCGGCTGCGGCCCGAAATTCATTCCCGTCTTCAGAGACCAGAACATGTTCACCAGTCACCAGCTTGAAGGGGCGTCCCTCTCTGACGGGAATGGGATTGCCCAGCACATCGCGCCCCGGCGCTCCTGGTTGCGGAGGCATGAGGCGGCCCAGCAGATCGCCGGCTGCAACGGCTTGGATCCTATTCCTGGCTTTGTAGTCGATTCGACCGCCCTCTGTTTCCTTGCCATGGTCGGCGTCGTCGGCCGAAGAAGGCACCTCCAGCTGAAAATAGCCGTCTTTGCCCTTTTGGGATGGAATTCCGCGGCAAAGAACAACATCTTCCACCGGCGAACCCGTTTCAACGGCCAGGGCCACCGCCTGCTCCAAGGCCTGTTTCCTCAAGGCCACCATGACGTTCATCTGTTTGAGGACCTTTTGAAAAAGCTCGGGAGTTATCGGCTCGTGGGCAAAGGTCTGCGCATAAATGGTGGCTCTGACCGCCATTTTGTCGGTATCCACAAAAACAAGGGGCCGAACCCGCGCCTGCCCGTCCTGCACCGTTGCCAGGCCGTATCTATCAGAAATCACCTGCGAGGATTCTTTGTCCAGTCGGCATCCGCCATCCTCGGGAAAGGAAATGTCCTTTGGCTTGAGGTCAGGAAAGGGCAGCGTTTCTCCGGTCACCGCCAAACCGTCGGTGCCCGGCGCAGGAGGCTCATACCGGCCAATGACATCCCCGGGAAAAACCGGAAGATCCCAATCACCCCTGGGACGAATGGACGCATCCACAGGGGGCACGGGCTCGACGCCTCTGGCAACGATGGCTCCGCAGACATCCAGGTCGCCGGCCATATCCTGGAGCACCCGGTCCACAATCCGGGTGTCAGATTCGATTTCCACACCGGCCTGGCGGATCTTGTCCAGAAACTCGTCCCGGCTCAGATGCCGACCTTTTCCTTTGGGAGGCAGGAAATCCACGACAGCAGCCGTTATCTTGTCCGGCGAAATCTTCACCTGCACATCTGCGTTGTGATCCAAAAGTTCGGCTTTGAATTTGTCTGCGTCCAGCTCGGTGACAATGATACTTTCCGCCGGCGCTTCAAACAACTCCATGGATTGTTCCATGGCCTCTTCCAGATCGGATGCGGTAATGGTCGTCTCTGTTTGGCGCATGTAGAGGGTACCCTTGGTTACAGATCTTCAACCAATATATTTTATTACATATTGCCCGGAAAAAATCTTAGAGGCAAGGCTTTATTCAATATCGGTGCGGGCAAAAACAATCTTGACCATCACTTAAAGATCAAAGTCAATTTTCAAGACAGTAATTTTTTATCTGTCCCCATGTTTTCTTTTGGGATTTTTTTGTATCAGCGAAGGGGGCAGGGATGTAAACCGGGATCAAAACGTTGGAAGAAGCGAAGGTCTCGGACCCTCTAGGTGGTCCTGAGTATTTTCCGGGAACGAATCGCATGGAGTGCGGATCAGAACCAAGAGCGCCCACCGGGAGAATAATCCCTGCGGGCGCTCTTGGTTCTGGTGGAGTACGGCGAACGGTCCCCTCGAAGAGGAAGATGGGCAACCCTCAGGACCGGTCGATGATCGCATTCTTCGGGATGATCGCAATGCAGACGATCTGTTTCGGATGGCATCCAACGTACCGTGCCGGAGGCTGGAAGGAGTCAAAGACCGGGATAGCGGCACGGGTTCAAAAGAGGTTCAGTCATCACCAGCCCCCTGCATACAGAAACAGTCTCAACGGTCGCCCTCGTACAGACCTTCGGGGCAGCCGAAGAGTTCGGACAATTGTTTCAGGGAGCCGCCCGAGGCCATGACCAGGATATAATCCTTTGCCAGGACCTGCATCTCGTTGCCCGGGAGCTTGAACAGGGTTCGTTCCCTGCCGGTCTTCCGGCTGAGGCCGATGGCCAATGCGTTGCAGGTATCCTTCAATGTTGTAAATACGTTGCCATAGGATGTTCCGGCAAAGGGACCGGTTGGCGTGACATAGTATTGGAGGATGTCGTAATCCTCATTTTTGGACGCCGAGGCGAGCAGATCTTCGTTGAATCGGGCCACCGAGGGTTCGAAGGCATAGCTGGCCACGATTTTGGAAGCCACTTCGTTTCTGGAAATGGTGAAGCTGACTCCGGCGTTGGAAAAGGTTTCCTTGAGTTCGGCGTTGTCCAGGGTGACCACAAAAGAGAGGTCGGGATAGTCCTTCTTGGCATTCAAAATAAAAATGAGATTTTTGGTGTCGTCATCCAGACAGGGCATCAGACTGATCGCCTTGGCAGCATTGGCCTTGATCAGGCAATCGCGGCATCCGTATTCTGAATGGATGGCAAAGACCTGCGAACGTGGAAAGCGGTCATAGACCAGATCGATATGTGGTTTGGTATCTGTTATCACGCAGGCCTTTTTGCCTGCATTGATCAACTGGGTAACAACTCCTTCGGAAAAATCGTTCCAGCCTACAATGATCACGTGATTAGTAAAATCAGTGCCGTTCAATCCCATTCTTCGCCTCTCTGCAGCGGTTTGGATGTGTTCGGTGAGTTTGCCGACAAAATATCCAAGTACCCCGATGCTGGCTACCACCAGGGTGAAGGAAAGGATTTTGCCCGGTATGGTTGTGGGATAATAGTCGCCATACCCCACTGTGGTCAACGTGACCAGGGAATACCAGAATGCGTCGAAAAGGGTTCGGATATTCGAGTCAGGACCAGTAGACTCCACAGACTGAAGGGCGATGATAATTGTCAGATACCCCAGGATTGCCAACACAAGAAAGATGGTTCGTTTTTTCATGGCATGAAGGTCCGGATTCCACAGTGACGGAAAAAGGCCGATGCAGGCAAAGAGCCCGGGTGGTGCGTGTCATACCCCTTCCTGAACCGGAATCCGGGCTGGGACACGATGCTTCGTCAAAGGGGCTGCTCCTGGGCCGCCCCCTTTGCGCAGGAGAGCTTGAAAGCGTCCTGTCTCTCTAAGTGTCGGCCTCGTATGCGTCAAGAAGGATGGGCAATCACGGGGGTATGTCTGTTGCTTTCACGTCCTGTGGTCGGATTCGTTATCAAACGAGATTGTCCGACCATGAAAGATACCAGGAAATGCAGACAGTTGTTTTGGTCATGAAGGAGCGCGTACACGGCAGGGAAGGGGCAAATCATGCCTGATTCCTGGGTGTAAATCGGGGGATGATTCCTGTCTGCAAGGAATCATCCCCCGGCGGTTAGAGCAGATTGGTCTTTTTGAGCACGAATTCGGCCCCCTTGTACGAGGCCGCGATGAGAATGACCCATCCGATGAGAAGTACAGCTGACATGATGGTCTCCTTTGGTGGCTTGGTGGTCGGGGCAGATGTCCGTGAGGATGAATCTGGTTAACACGCGTCTCCCCGGGGCCGTTCAAACAGGGCACGGCGCGCCGTGCCCCTACGAGATGGCGCTGCATCGTTGGCGTGTGCATGCCTTTCGCATTTTTTCTGCGCACTGTGCACTGCGTCCTGCGTACTTTTTCAGTATAATTCCTTGGCTGCTTCCCCTTCGAATTCGGATACGTCGAGCTTTTTTCTGTCCATCAATCTCCAGACCCAGGCGATGTAGGCCAGGACAAAGGGCACGGCCAG
The DNA here is from genome assembly GCF_053851535.1 of Desulfoplanes sp. PS50. NCBI lineage: Bacteria > Pseudomonadati > Thermodesulfobacteriota > Desulfovibrionia > Desulfovibrionales > Desulfoplanaceae > Desulfoplanes > Desulfoplanes sp. PS50. The sequence continues at coordinate 28,885 of NZ_JBSPZA010000011.1, forward strand.
GGCGATATAGGACATGGCCGTGAGGGTGTAGTGGCTGCTCGAGGCGTTGTAGATGGTCAGACTGCTCTGGGGATCAAAGACCGACGGATAGAACGCCGTGTTGTTGAATCCGGCCAGGAAGAAGAGGGCCAGACAGGTGCACACCGTACCCGGTCCGGCGAGCCAGATGCCCAGCCGTTTGTTTGTGTATCCGGTGGCCACGGCTCCTGTGGCAATGAGCAGGATACCTGCGATGAGCAGGAGCATGACCACGGGCATGGCCATGAGATTGGCAAAGTATTTGCCCTTTTCCAGAGAAATGGCTCCGGTTGCCGGATCCAGGGCGAATCCCTGCATGGTCAGCAGGCTGTAGAGGATATAGAGGAGAAAGGGGACCAGATAGAGAAAGTTTCTGAAGGCCGCGGCTCTGGTTTTTTTCTCGATCTCTGCGTGTCGGATGTTGTTGACCAGGTACATGGCCCCCAGGGCACGGGACAGAAAGACAAGGAGCAGGCCCATGGCCAGGTTAAAGGGGACCAGGGCGGCCTCGAGTCCGCGCAAGGGGTGTTTCCACGAACCCAGGTTAAAGGCATTGATCTGGAAATGCGAACCCGTGAAAAAGGTTCCCACGGCCGCGCCGATGAGCAGAATGCCAAGGGATCCATTGATGAACAAAAAGGTTTCATACACCCTGGGACCGAGCAGGTTGCCCTCTTTTCTCCGGAATTCATAGCTCACTGCCTGAAGGGTGAAGGTGAAGAGAATCAGGATCCACACCCAATAGGCCCCGCCGAAGCTCGTGGCGTAGAATTTGGGGAAGGCCGCGAAAAAGGCCCCGCCGAACAGAACCAGGGTCGTGTAGGTCAGCTCCCATTTACGGCCCAGGGAATTGAGGACCAGGGATTTCTGCCGGTCCGTCTTGGCCAGGGTGCCCAGCAGGCTCTGCCCCCCTTGAACAAAGGTCATGAACACGAACAAGGAACCTATCAGGGAAACCACGATCCACCAGAGTTCCTGAAGTTGGCTGTGTGTGAGTTGTCCAAACATGGATTATTCCTCCGGTCCGAGAGCGATTTGTCGGGTCATGATCCTGATGCCGGCGATGAGCAGGACAGTGAAAAGGGTCAGGAACATGAAAAAGGTCAATTGAATGGTTCCCGTGGTCAGATCGGAAATGGCCACGCCCACGGGCAGAAGTCCCTGAATGGCCCAGGGCTGGCGTCCGACTTCGGCCACGATCCATCCGGTTTCCTGGGCCACATATCCGAGCAGCAGAGAGAGTACCGTGAAGCGCAGGAACCAGGTCTGTTTTTCCAGGGTCTTTTTGAACAGGAAGAACAGGACGCCAAGAAAGATCACAGGGAACAGGAACCCGAGCATGACCATGATATGGAAGCTGTAAAAGGTCAGCCCCACAGGAGGGACGGCCTGTTCCGGAGACGTCAGATAGCCGTATCCCAGGAATTCCTTGTACTTGTTGAATTCGTTCAAAGCCACCTGGGCCTGGGCTTCATTGTCGGCCTTCTTGAAATCGTCAAGTGCCCTGATGGCTGCCCGTCCCTGATTGATCTTGTCACCCGTGCTCATGATGCCCTGGGATTCGTTGCCATAGACGATATCGTCCACCCCGGGGACAAAGGTGCCCAGCTCCCGGTTGGCCAGCAGGGTGAGGACTCCCGGGATCTTGATGTCAAAGAGAAAGGGATCGTCGTCCTCTCCCGGCATGTGTGAAGGGTCGAGGATGCCGAGCATGACCAGGCCGGCGTTGGTTTCTCCCTTGTACAGACCTTCCATAGCCGCGAGTTTCATGGGCTGGACCCGGGCGCTGGTATAGGCGGCCTCGTCACCGGTGAAGATGACAAAGGCCGAGGTCAGCAGACCGAAGACCGAGGCGACGACCATGCTCTTCTTGGCCATGTCCGTGTGTCGTTTTTTGAGCAGGAACCATGCGGAGATGCTGACCATAAAGAGGCTGCCCAGAAGAAATCCCGAACTGGTGGCATGAGTGAACTTGCCGATGGCCGTGGGGGAGAAGAGAACCTGCCAGAAATTTTCCATCTCGAATCGGGCGGTCTCGGGATTGAAGGCCATGCCCACGGGATATTGCATCCACCCGTTGGCTACCAGAATCCACAGGGCCGAGAGGTTTGATCCAATGGCCACCATCCAGGTGGAAAAGAGATGGAATCCCTTAGAGACTCGATTCCAGCCGAAGAACATGACCGCGAAAAAGGTGGCCTCGATGAAAAAGGCAAAAATGCCCTCAGCCGCCAGCGGGGCACCAAAGATATCTCCGACCATCCAGGAATAGTTGGCCCAATTGGTGCCGAACTCAAATTCCAGAATCAGTCCGGTGGCGATTCCAATGGTGAAATTGACGGCAAAAAGGGACATCCAGAACTTGGTGATCCTTTTCCAGGTTTCATTGCCGGTTTTCACGTACAATGACTCGAAAAAGGCGAGCAAAAAGGAAAGTCCCAGGGTGAGAGGCACGAAAATCCAGTGAAACATGGCCGTGAGGGCGAATTGAGCCCTGGCCCAATTGACCTGACTCCAATCGATTTGTTCTAACACGGTGAGCCCCTTTTGAGGAAGATAAAAGATGCAGGATGAATGATATCTTATACAGGTTGAAACGACCTTATGAAAGATGACACCCCGTCATTTGGTGTCCAACAGCTCGGATGACGGATCGTTGGTGTCCATGGTCAGCGCCGAGAGCACATGATCGGTCCGTTCCTGGTCCGTGGCGTAGGTGGTGGCCAGGAAATCAGGGAAAAAGAAGATCTTGATCACCCCGAATATCACCACGAGCTTGACCAGGATGATCTTCCACAACGTGCGCCCCAGGACCATGGATCGGAAACCGTCCACATAGAGTGAGCACATGTTTTTGACAAAGGAGGGCATGATTTGCTCCCTGGATGAAGGGTGATCATTGGCCGGGAAACCGACTGCGAACAGGGCATGGTCGTGCAGGACCCGTTAGTACCTTACTCAGAAAATTCTGTAATAAAAACAAGAAAATTCCGTAACCGCTTGAACTTAAAACTTAAAACCTAAAGCTTAAAACTGCGGCCTGGCCGCATTAGAAGGTGATCACGGTGAATCCCTGATCCATATAGCCGGCCATGGAGGGATGGCCATTCATGTCCGCGAGCATGGTCATGCCTGTTTCCTTGACCTGGGCAAGGACCCCGAGCTTGGCGGAACAGGCCTGGCAGGCCCCGAAAAAGAGTCCCTTGTCCGTGGCCTTGGTGTATAATTGATGGAGCGGGTGATCGTTTTTCGCGAGTTCCGGGACAAGTTTCACGGCCGCACCTTCCATGACGATTCCCACTTCCCGGCCTTTTTGTGCCATATCCAGGGCATTGAGCAGAACGTGGACAAAACACATGGGGTCGCCGTTAAAGGCAAAAAGAACTGTTTTTTTCATACAGACCTCCGGGTGCATAAGTGATTGAGCGTAACTATACTTAAAAAATACCATAAAAAATTTCAAGATTCCAAGAAGAAAAACCACATGACGCAGCTTTTTTTCGATAACCCGAATCGGATTCATTGTCCATATCAGGAACTGTTATCGCTATATCTTTTGTGCCTGCTCGGTGGACCAGAGACGGTTAAGGAGAAAGTTGGAAAAAAGGGTCGTGAAAGGGACGGGACACAAAAGTGCGTAGGGCAAAAGTGCGTAGGGCAAAAGTGCGCAGGACACAGGGCGCAGTGCGCAGAAAAAAGCAATTATTGTACTGGCCGGCTACTGGTGGCCCATCATGTTTTGATCCTCCCGGTAAAAGACACTACCTCATGGCGCGTTCTCGTGCTGAAGAGGTGCGATTTTTTCAGGAGTCGATCAGGTAGGGGCAGGTGGTTTGAAAAGGAGTAAAAAAGGCGGAACCAAAAGGTTCCGCCTCGTCGTGCTCAAAATCCAGCTTAATCCAATTCTTCAAAAAACTCTTTTTCAGCCCCGCATTTGGGGCAAACCCAGTCTTCAGGAAGGTCCTCAAAGGGGGTTCCTGCCGGAATACTGTTTTCGGGATCGCCCAGTTCGGGATCATAGACATACCCGCAGGGGCATTCGAATTTTTTCATAGCTCGTCTCCTTGTATCTTTGCGCCTGGACAAACAGACTTGTTTAATTTCTTCCATTCAGAATTCTGATTGTTGGAAATACGCAGTTGAATAGTAATAACTTTTTTTGAGTATTTGGCATTTTTTGTCAATACGTCAGGGAAAATCCGAGAAATGGCATGGCACATGGCCGCTGATTCATGCGTTTACGGGGGTGCCTGGAAGCGGAAGCGGAATCGTGCGGGCAGTTGGTGTATTCCCTGCACATTTTTTATTCCTTGCCTTTTGCCTTGATTTTGGCGAAAGAATGATTAGATTTTAATTAATAAGAACTATTTTTACGATTGTCTGCAATCTCACATCAACCAGGAGGAGAATCAAGATGTCCTTTTCGCTTCCCGAACTTCCCTATACCAAAGATGCCCTTGAACCGGTCATCAGTGCCCAGACCTTGGAGTTTCATCACGGCAAACATCATAACGCCTATGTGACCAATGCGAACAAGTTGCTCCAGGGGACTGATCTCGAAGGTCAGGATATGGAGACGATCATCAAGAAAACGGCTGGAGACGACGCCCGTGTCGGCATCTTCAACAACACCGCCCAGGCCTTCAATCACGCCTTTTACTGGAAATGCATGAAACCCGGCGGCGGCGGTGCACCTACCGGTCCTATTGCAGATAAAATCATATCGACCTTTGGTTCCTATGACACCTTTGCCGATAATTTCAAAACCGCCGGGGCAACCCAGTTTGGCAGCGGATGGGCCTGGCTGGTTCAGGACGGTGATGCCTTGCGAATCATGAAAACCCTGAATGCGGATACGCCTCTGGCCCATGGCCTCAATCCTCTGCTCACAGCCGATGTCTGGGAACATGCCTATTATCTGGATTATCAGAATCGCCGTCCTGATTATCTGGCCGCATTTCTGGACAAGCTGGTCAACTGGGATTTTGTCAACGCCAATTTGAAATAGTGAAATCCGGCGCTTGCCATTTCGCCCTCTGAAGATTACAGGCAGGAACAAGAAAGTGGCCTTCACTTTTTGCGAGAGGGTGAAGTATTACGCTGTATCTGTTGCGTTTATTTGTATCATTGATGCGTTGGAGGTTAATTATTATGAAGAAGTCTTTACTGGTCAGCCTGTTCAGCATGGCCCTGATCTGCATGTTTGCCGTACCCAGTGCCTTCGCTGTTGATGCACCGGCCGAAGACATGCTGCTCAAGGCCCCTGAAGGTGCCGATGCCAAGAAAAACCCTGTCAACTTCTCACATGTCAAACATGCCGAGTTCGAATGCCAGGACTGTCACCACACATGGGACGGAGCAAGCCCCATCAAGAAGTGTACGGATTCCGGCTGCCACGATATCGTGGCTGCAAAGGGCGCTGAAAAGAAAAACGTCAAGTACTTTGAAACAGCCTATCACAATCTGTGCTACAAGGGCTGTCACAAGGATCTCAAAAAGGCCGGCAAGCCTACTGGTCCCATGTCATGTACCCAGTGTCATCCTAAGTAGAGTCAATCTTGCCGAAGTTGTACCCCTCTCGCAAATTCTCACCATAACGGCCGGGGATCGCGGGTCGGGCCAGACATGACAATTGTTCATGACGGGCACAGAGGAGAGGTAGATGCAGGTTGCCTTGCAATACGCTTCCCGATTCTTTGATATCTGTCATGAGTATTTCAACAGGATACATGTCTGGTTCGGCCGATCCCTGGCCTTTGTTTTTGTCCTCTCTCTCATTCTCATTCAGACCAACGAATGGGGATTCCTTCCTGGATTCCCGGCCTCCTTCATCCCCACCAATCTCTTCCAGGCTGTGCACATTGTGTTCACCCTGGTGCTCGTTGTCGAGATCATTGAGATGGTCTTTGTGTTGCCCAAGTCCTTCACCCGGGCCGTGGGCAAGCAATTCCAGATTTTCTGTCTGATTCTTCTCCGTCACGCCTTTAATGAACTGGTCCATTTTTCCGATGTCCTGACCCTTGCCGATCACGTCGATCCGGTGCTGCGGATCATGGCCGACGGCTTCGGAGCCCTGGTCATTTTTCTGCTTTTGGGGGTGTACTCTGCCCTGAGGCAACCCTTGCAGCGGTTCAGCGACCTCTCCTTTCTTGATGGATTCGTGGCCACCAAGAAACTCCTGGCCCTGGTCCTGCTTGGCTTTTTTCTCGGTGTGGGGGCGTACAACGTGATTCACGCCCTGGACGGTATCCCGTTGATTCCTTTCTTTTCCACCTGCTATACCGCCCTGGTGTTTGCCGATATCTTCATCGTCCTCATTGCTCAGCAGTATTTTACCTTTTTTCCGAGTGTCTTTCGCAATGCCGGTCTGGCAGTGAGTACCACGCTCATGCGCATCGGCCTGTCCGCTCCTCCCTATTTCGACGTCCTTTTGGGGGTTGTGGCCATTCTTTTTGCCGTGGGCATTCAATTGGCCTGCCGCTATTGGATCCGGTTCGTGAAACCGGACGAGCACGGAAGAGATATTGTCAGGGAGGCATAGGACTCGACAGGAGTGCGCAGTGTTCAGGACGCAGTGCACAGAAAAGGCCTCCAACCGGGAGAGCCGGACCTGAGAACAAATGTGCCCTGCAGGAATCCCCATACATTCTTGAACAATTTTCTGGAATACGTTATCCCTGCCCGTATTCCGATTGTTTTCCATTCTAACCAGGAAGAGTGACCATGGACCCCTCACAGCTCATCCCTGCTACCGACCCCATCTCCGTACCCTGGATCTGGTTCGAGGTTCTGGGTATCTTGACCTTTGTCCTGCATCTTCTGTTCATGAACGCCATGTTCGGAGGAAGCATCATCGCCCTTTTCGTCAAGGGACGGAACGGGCAGGGGATTTCCCCCGTAGCCAAGTCCTTGTCCACCAAACTCCCCACTCTGGTTGCCCTGACAGTGAACATGGGCGTGGCCCCGCTGCTCTTTGCCCAGGTCATTTATGGGCATCTTTTGTATACAACCACCATCCTCATAGCCGTGTACTGGCTTTCGATCATTGTTCTGGTCATTTCTGCCTATTATTTATTGTATTATTACGATTTCAAATTCGATGTCCTGGGTGGAAACCGCAAGCTGGTCCTGGGCCTTGCCATAGCCCTTCTCGTGGCGGTTTCATTCACCTTTAGCAACGCCATGACCCTGATGATCGTTCCTGATGTTTGGACGGGTTATTTTTCCAACACATCCGGAACATTGCTCAATCTTTCGGACCCGACCCTTATTCCCCGGTACCTCCATTTCGTGACCGCTTCCATGGCGGTCGGCGGGCTGTTTGTCGCGCTCCTCGGATACATGCTGACCCGCAAGGGCGAAGAAGGGGAACCGTATATCTCCATCGGGCTGAAATGGTTCACCTCCCTGACCCTGGCCCAGTTCATCATTGGGACCTGGTTTCTTTTAAGCCTCAAGCGCGAGGTCATGCTCGCCTTTATGGGAGATAACGGGATTGCAACCGGGGTTTTTTTGTCAGCTCTGACTGTCAGCCTGGTGGCCCTCTACGCGGGGTTTACCCGGAGGATTCTCCTGTCCGTCGGGTCGATTGTAGTGACGGTTTCCTTGATGGCCACTGTTCGGTCCATGGTTCGATTGGAGTATCTCAAACCCTATTTTCATCCCTCGGATCTGACCCTTGCGCCGCAGGTTTCTCCCTTTGTTCTCTTCCTTGTCACCTTGGCTATCGGCCTTGTGGCTGTGGCTTATATGATCAATCTCTATCTGCGTTCGGGTAAGGAGGGCTGATCCGTGGAATATCCCATCTGGCAACTGACAACGCTGGCCGGCGGTTTCTGGATCGCTCTGATTGCCGTGGTCCACGTCTATGTGGCCCATTTCGCCGTAGGCGGCGGACTTTTTCTCGTCCTGACGGAACACAAGGCCCGCAGGGAAAACTCGCCGACCATGCTCGCCTATGTGAAGAAGCATACCAAATTTTTTCTGCTTTTGAGCATGGTTTTCGGAGGGCTCACCGGGGTAGGAATCTGGTTCTCCATTGCTCTGATCAGTCCTCAAGCCACTTCAACCCTCATCCACACCTTCGTGTTTGGCTGGGCCACGGAATGGGTCTGTTTCTTGGGTGAAATCGTTGCCCTGCTCGTGTATTTCTATGCCTTTGACCGCATGAAGGCCCGCGATCACCTCATTGTGGGCTGGCTGTATTTCGTTTTTGCCTGGCTCTCCCTGTTTTTTATCACCGGGATCATCAATTTCATGCTCGCCCCGGGCAACTGGATCGAAACGGGTAATTTCTGGGACGGCTTTTTCAACCCGGTATTCTGGCCATCGGTATTGTTCAGAACCTTTATTGCCTGTATTTTCGCCGGGCTGTTCGGGTTTGTCACCGCAACCCGCATAGAGGATGAAACCACCCGTTTGTCCGTGGTTCGTTCCTGTTCCCTGTGGACCATACTTCCCTTTATAGGGGTGATCCTGTCCGGATGGTGGTATGTGGCCACGCTGCCCGATTTCGCCTACGAGATGGTCGTCTTCAAGATCCAGAAGCTCGGTCTGTTCGTGCCTGGATTTCTGGTTCTTGGCGGGGTGATCATGCTCGGTGGATTGTTCATGGCCATCAGGATGCCCGCGACCATCAAACGGCCTGCAGCGTTTGTGCTTCTGGCCATCGGGCTGGGATACATGGGGTGTTTCGAGTTCTCCCGCGAGGCGGCCAGAAAACCCTATCTGATCAATGAATATATGTATTCCAATTCCATTCTGCCCTCTCAGGTGGAGGCGCTGAACACCTCCGGCGTCCTCCCGGTCGCCAAATGGGCTGCGGTCAAATCCGTGTCCCCGGAAAACGAGATCCAGGCCGGAAAGGAGCTCTTTCAGCTCGAATGCGCCAGCTGCCATTCCATTGGCGGGCCCATGAACAATATTCTCCCGCTGACCGAGAAATTCACGGTCTTCGGGATGGACTCCCATCTCAACGGGCAGGGCAAACTCGTCAGGTACATGCCGCCTTTTGTGGGCACCCAACAGGAACGATGGGCCCTGGCCAGATATGTGGTTGACGGACTGCACAAGGGCAATCCGCATTTGAGCGATGGTCCGGCCCAGAAGCCGGCCCAGCTTCCAACACCCGTCCCGGCCAAGGAGAACGACGACTACGTGCTTCTGGCCTGGAACAATCTGGGTATGCACTGCATCTCCGACAGTGATCCCTATTGGACATTGCTGCCGCCGGCCAATGATATCTTTGCCCAGCTCATCAAGCGGGGAGAGTGGCCTGAAATAATCACCCAGGATGTCGAGCTGTCGTATCAGGTCGAGGCCGGATTTGAGAATCCCGCCGGTCATGTCCGGTTTTGGGAGTTTGCCCAGCCGTTGTTCGGCCTTGACAAATCTCTTGCGGAGAATGTCGGGCTTTCCGGAAACAAGGTTGCTGGCGTGATGCAGCCGATTCACGGGGGCAACGGTTTCGAGGCCACCCTCATTCCGGTGGTTCCTTATCCGGATGACGGGACCTTCAATCCCTATCCCCTGTTCACGGTCACGGCCAGGGACAAGGAAACCGGGAAGGTGCTGGCCACCACTAGATGCGTGGCCCCTACCTCCACGGAAATGGGATGCAAGAATTGTCATGGCGGGACCTGGCGTGTTGCGGGCGTGGCCGGATTCACGGACGAGACCTCTGCCGATATTCTGGCTGTGCATGACCGGATCAACAAGACCACCCTGCTCGAGGATGCCCGTAACGGGAAACCCCGCCTCTGCCAGAGCTGCCACGCCGACCCTGTGCTCGGGACCAAGGGGATGGACGGGGTGCTCAACTTTCCCGCGGCCATCCATGGCTGGCATGCCAATTACCTGACCGAGCGGGATGAAAAGGCCTGTTACCGGTGTCATCCCTCCAAGAATACCGGGGCCACAGGATGTTTGCGCGGAGTTCACGCCGGTGTCGGACTGACCTGCATCAACTGCCACGGCACGCTCGAGGACCATGCCCTGAGTCTGCTCAAGTTCGAGGAACAGCGGGGCATTGAAGGTGCCTCACGGCTGATGGCCAATCTGACGCCTCGGGTGGTTGATTCCCGGGAGGCCATCAATCCCAGAAACCCCTGGGAGAACGAGCCCGATTGCCTGAATTGTCATGTATATTTCGAACCACCGGCATCCAGGGACATCTCGGGCTTCAACACCTGGACCACGGGCCCCGAGGAGCTCTTCCGGTCCCGAACCGGGGATATGGGCATCATGTGCGAGGCATGCCACGGATCGACCCATGCCAATTATCCGGCCACCAATATCTACGGCCGTGACCGGGACAATATTCCGCCCCTGCAGTATCAGGGAAACAATCTGCCCATAGGGGCCAACAACAACTGCAATGTCTGTCACACCGAGTCCATGGAGGGTATGGACGGGCATCATTTCGGGATGAATATGCCGTTTCGGAATAAGGATCTGATTTCAACGAAATAACGGCGAAAAGATAAAGGCGGTCTCGCGCAGAGACGCGGAGGCGCAGAGGAAGGATGAAGTCATTGGTGATCGGCCGGCTCCGGAATCCTGAGCCCATGTTCCAGATGGAGCGCTTGGTTTTTGTTTGAAGCTCCGCTTCAAACCTCTGCGTCCCTGCGCCTCTGCGCGAGAAATGCCTTTCGTCTTTCATACGAGAAAGCCCCCTGTGCTGCATGCAGCACAGGGGGCTTTCTCGTATGCGTAGGGAGGTTCGTTGGTTATTTTTTCCCGGAGGTCGGATCAAGGGCTTCTTTGAGTTTGTCCCTGGAGTCGTATTTTTTGCTCAAATAGCCGCACACCGGACATTGAATCCAATACCAGGAACCATTGGTCGATATTTCACACGGGGTCGCGCACATGGGGCAGGCCACGGTTTCCGTTGTCTCGGTCATGATCATTCCTTTTTGTTGATATTACGGGGTCTCAGGCCGGGTATCGAGTGCCTTTTGCGCCAGTTCACCGATAGTCGTGGAGAGGAACCTGCGATCGATGTAGACGTCGATGTGTCGGGCATCCTCGGTGAATGGGGCGATAGCCTTTTTCGCGTTCATGTCGTTGATGAAACCAAGAGCCCGTATGGCCAAACCAATGATTTCGGGATCATTTTCACGTTCGAGTTGTCTGATCAGCAGGGGAAGTGCCTTGGCCCCTAATTCCGGACGCTCTTGAAGCAGTCGTCCTATCCCCCAGAAGGCACCCCGCCGCAGCGGCATATGTTCCAGAAAACTATCCGGTTTGCCGTCCCGATCAAAGATGTAGTGGATGAGCACAGGGTGGAATTCTTTTGACAATGTGGGTTCATTGGCCATGATTTCACCCATGGCCTCGGGAGCCCCCCAGCCGATGCCCCCGGATTCGTCGTTCAGGTTCCAGATGAACCTGCGCATGACCACCCGGGCGCGTTCCGGTGCCTGAGCGGTGAGGGTGACCATGACCCGGCCAAATCCGGTGATGGCGTGCCAGCGGACCAGGGGATCGCTATTGCACAAGGCTGAAAAAAGCGGCCCGATGACCTTTTCCGGGGGATACCTGTCGAACTCGGCGAGTCGTTCTTCCCAGTTTTCACTTTCAAGAACATCGAAAACCGCTTTCTTGACCGTGCGTCCTGAAAGGGAGCTTGATTTGATTGCGGCAGGTCTATTCATCATCAGCAAGTTTTGTTTTGATGGCCTTGCCCACATCACGACCAAGGTCACGGCATGCGGCAAGATCCTCGTGGGTGGGCCGATTTCTGACTCGGACACCTTCACCGACCATTTCGATTTTGGCTGACTCCATACAATCCGAGATATGCTTTACGGATTCTCCGCTCCACCCGTATGATCCAAAGGCAGCACCCAATCGTCCCACGGGCCGCAGTCCCTTCATGTAGGTCAAAAAGTCCGCCACCAGGGGCAGGATGCCGTTGTTGTGGGTGGATGATCCGCAGATCAGGGCCGTGGCATCGGCGAGTTCGCCCATGACCTGACTGTGATGATAGGCCTTGAGGTGCATGAGCGTGTAGCTGACCCCCTCATCGCTGAGCCCTTCACCAATGGCCTTGGCCATCTTTTCCGTGCTGTGCCACATGGTGTCATAGACGATGACCGCTTTTTCCTTGGTAACCTGACGGCTGTACCGATCATAGGCTTCAAGGATCTTGTCCACATGGGAACGCCAGACAACGCCATGGTCAGGGGCGATCATATCGATATCCCAGCCGGACTTTTCCAGGCTCTCGAAGACCTTGCGAACCTGGGGGGAGTAGGGAAGAACAATGTTCGCATAGTAGAAACTGGTTTCATTCATGAGGGGTTCAAGATCCACTTCATCGTCGAACCGTTCCACAGAGGCGAGATTCTGGCCGAAGGCATCCTGGGAGATGAGCAGTTTGTCCTCGGGGATATAGGAAAACATGGAGTCCGGCCAGTGGACCATGCGGGTTTCCAAAAAATGAACAGTTTTCTTGCCCAAAGAGATGGAGTCACCGGTACCTACGACTTCATAGGGCCATTCCTCGTGATGATAGAGTTCCAACAGGGCTTTCTTGCCCATCTTGGAGCAGAACAGTTTTTCGGGGTTGACCTGTTCCATGATCCAGGGAAGGGCGCCCGAATGATCGGGTTCCATGTGGTTGGCCACGATATAATCGATGTCCTCAAGTTTCACCAGACTGCGAATCTGATGATAGAGGTCCATCTTGAACTCTTCCTTGACCGTATCGAACAAGGTGATCTTGTCGTCGATCACCAGATAGGCATTGTAGGTGGTCCCTTTGGGCGCGGTGGAATACCCATGGAAATCATGGTCGTTCCAGTCGATGGCGCCGACCCAGTAGACGTTGTCCTTTATTTGTACGACAGCCATTTAAACTCCGGGGGGTAGTTTTAGGTTTTAGGTGTTAGGTTTTAAGTTGTAGGTTGTAAGGGCTCGGAGGCTGCAGACGAGGACCGATTCATTCAGGGCGCCTGACGAAATATGATAGCCCAAGGTATACCGAACAAATGAATCCACTACCCTGGTAAGGGTGGGGCGTAGTATCGGTTTTTTTCTTCTTACACGCCAAACGTCCTTTCACCGCAAAGAGCGGGAAGAAACAGGAAGGCCTTTACCTAAAACCTAAAACTTAAAACCTAACACTTTAAAATATTTAATTTTCCCCGGAATCCTGGAGATCAGGACTCCGGGGAATTGTGGTCTGGTGTTATGCTTCCGGAGCAAAGGCGTCCTTGCCGGCACCGCAAACGGGACAGACCCAGTCTTCAGGAATATCGGCGAAAGTGGTCCCGGGAGCGACGTCGTTGTCAGGGTCGCCTTCAGCAGGATCGTAGACATAGCCGCAAATAGTGCAGACATACTTTTCCATGGTGTGTTTCTCCTTACATGTAAAATTGAAAGTCGAAAGGTTCCTTTTACCCGACGGCATCAGGTCCGGCAAGGGGGCGAAAGGCTTTTTTCGAGGCTCCGCAGACAGGACATTTCCAGTCATCGGGCAGATCGCTGAACGACGTTCCCTTGGGAATTTTTCCCTTCCGGTCACCCCGATCGGGATCGTACACATACCCGCAATTGACGGTCTGACAGCGGTACATTTCTTCCGGGTTGGCCATAAGTTACCTCGTGCGTGCTGCTGACGTTATGGATATTGCTGTGAATCTTCTTGCTACCAGTTTTCGCCCAGCAATTCAAAGTACTTCTGCTCGTGGTCGCAGGCGGGGCACTTGGCCGGTGCTTCAGTGGCCTCGATGATGAAACCGCAGTTGATACATCGCCAGACAACCTTTTCCTCACGTTTGAACACCCGTCCCTGCTTGATATTTTCCGCCAGATCCAGGAACCGTTTTTCGTGCTGTTTCTCGGCCACGGCGATATTGCGCATGGCAGCGGCGATCATGGGGAACCCTTCTTCCTGGGCGATATCGGCAAATTCAGGATACATGCTTTCGTGTTCATGATGTTCGCCGCTGGCGGCGGCCAGAAGATTCTCTTCGGTGCTTCCGATTATACCGCAGGGATAGTCGGCCTGGATTTCCACATCTCCGCCTTCCATGAACTTGAACAACCTTTTGGCATGTTCTTTTTCCTGCAGGGCGGTCTCAGCAAAAACCTGGGAGATCTGGACGTATCCTTCCTTTTTGGCCTTGCTGGCGAAATAGTCGTAGCGATTGCGGGCCTGGGATTCCCCGGCAAATGCGATGAGCAGATTCTTTTCAGTACGAGTTCCTTTGATCGAGCCCATGTACTTCTCCTTATGGTTTTGTGGTAGATTACAAATAGTGTTTCAGGGACTTATAAGTAAAAAAACGGGATAGGGCAATAGGGACGGAAAACTTTACGAGACATCTCCCAGTTCTTCGGATCCGTGTTGCTGGAGGCACTCAGGACAGATGCCGTAAAAAGTAGTCGTCTGCCCAAGGATGGTAAAGGTGGAGACAAGGTTGGTCTGATCAACGAGGCAGTCAGGGGTATTGAACACATCTCCCACGGCGCCGCAATGGATACAGACCACGTGATGGTGAGGGGTGGTGTTGCCGTCGAAGCGTTTTTGTCCACCAGGGGCACGGATGATCTGGATGTGGCCGTCAGCATTCAGGACCTCCAGATTGCGGTAAACCGTTCCAAGACTTATCTTGGGAAGTTCCTTGCGAACCATGTCGTAAATTTCGTCAGCCGTGGGATGAGACGTGACCGCGCAAAGTTTTTCCAATATGATCTTACGCTGCTTGGTCAACCTGCGTGCGGGAGTGGATACATTCATAGTCGAGGCCTTGTTGATGTTATCAATAATTATTACTTATTGATCGCGATGGAATAAGTCAAGTTTTTCCATTGATCATATCAAAGTCAGAAGCGATATTGACACGATCATTCAGATGGTTACAATCAGAACCCATGTATTTTTTTGGGAACCATAGCGTGTAGCTTGGTCCTTTTTTGGCGACACCCTTAAACGGATAGGAGATGGTTTGATGGCCAAGTTCACGCGGAATCCCTGGCTTGAGATCCAGGCCATGAAAGACGAAATTGGAAGAATGATGGATGAAACTCCTCAAGATGAGTCATCGCATTGTCTCTTACGGGAACGTCAGGCCCATTTCAAGCCCGTAGCCGATGTCTATGAAACCCGGGACGCGTACGTCATCCAGGTGGAACTTGCCGGAATGCAGCGGGATGCCGTGAACATCGAGGTCCTTGGCCGGGAATTGGTCATTTACGGCGAACGCCGGCACGAAAAGGATGTGGGAGGAAGTGCCTATCATGTTCTGGAACGTTCCTACGGACCGTTTGCCCGGCGATTCGATCTGCCCGAAAGTACCGACGTGACGGCCATCAAGGCGACCATGCAGCAGGGTATTTTGAGCGTGACCGTTCCCAAGAAGGACAAGAAATCGGTCGGCAGACGGATAGAGATCCTTGAGGGGTAAGGGCTGTTTGAGGTTTTAGTAGCTTATTCGTGAAAGTCTGCCATAAAAAACAAGAAAATTTTATAACCGCTTGAATTTAAAACTTAAAACCTAAAACCTAAAACTGCGGCTTGGCCGCATTAGGTGGTTATAGCAAACAATCGGAGGGATCATCTTGAGTTCCCAATTTCGAACAGGGATTCTTTTGGCGGCACTCACCGCTCTGATCATTCTTTTTGGCCGTCTTCTGGGCGGGCAGACCGGGATGGTCATTGCCTTTATGCTGGCCATGGTCATGAATGTGGGCAGTTATTGGTATTCGGACAAGATTGTCCTGTCCATGTACCGGGCCGTTGATCTGGCACCTTCGGATGCCCCCATGATCCATGCCATGGTGGATGAACTTACCCAAAGGGCCGGGCTGCCCAAGCCCCGCGTGGTTCTGATTCCCGAAAACGCCCCCAATGCCTTTGCCACAGGGCGTGATCCCAAACATGCCGTCGTGGCTGTGACTCAGGGGCTTTTGCAGACCCTGTCGCCCGAAGAGATCAAGGGCGTCCTGGCCCATGAGATGGGGCATGTGAAGAATCGTGATATCCTCATCCAGTCCGTTGCCGCCACCTTGGCCGGGGCGATCATGATCGTGGCCAGCATGGTCAAGTGGGCTACCCTGTTCGGATTCGGGAGTCATAACGACGAGGAAGGCGGCAATCCCGTATTCGCCTTTGTCCTGGCCCTGATTGCCCCCATTGCGGCAACCCTCATCCAGATGGCCATCTCCAGGTCCAGGGAATTTCTGGCCGATGAAACAGGGGCCCAACTGGCCGGCAATCCCAATTATCTGGCCAATGCCCTGGAAAAGCTCGATGCGTACAGCAGACGGGTTCCCTTGCAGCACGGCAGTCCGGCCACCGAGCACATGTTCATTGTCAATCCCTTTGCAGGCATATCTGCTGCCAAACTCTTCAGCACCCACCCTCCGACCGAGGAGCGTGTTCAACGACTTCGAAGTATGGGGCGCTTGCGCTAGGATACGAAAATCGGTTCAAGGCCGATCTCTCCGTGTACACAAGTGACTGCTCATTGTGATTGTAACTAAGGGTCCGGATCTGTTTACAGATTCGGACCTTTTATTGTGTCGCCAGTGGAAGGTAGTCTGGCGGCTTTTTGTGCAACCCCAAGGCCCGATCAGGGGCTTTGGGGCCGTCTGGATCTCTACGCTTCCCAGTCCAGAGTCCTGGTCACGGCCTTTTTCCAGCCTGCATATCCCTTGTTCCGGATTTTTTGGGCCATGTCCGGGTACCAGGTGATGTCCTCTTCCCAATTGTTGTACAGATCCTCGCGCCCGGACCAGTAGCCGCTGGCGATGCCGGCCGCATAGGCGGCCCCCAGGCAGGTGGTCTCGGCGACCTTGGGGCGGACAACCGGGACGTCCAGGATGTCGGCCTGAAACTGCATGAGCAGGTTGTTGGCGACCATGCCGCCGTCTGCCTTGAGCTTTTTCAGTTCCACCCCGGAATCCTTGTTCATGGCCTCGACAATGTCTTTTGTCTGATAGGCCGTGGCCTCCAGGGCGGCCCGGGCAATGTGGTTCTTGGTGATGTACCGGGTCAGGCCGACCATGACCCCCCGGGCGTCGGGCCGCCAATAGGGAGCGAAAAGGCCGGAGAACGCGGGCACGATGTACATGCCTCCGGTATCGTCCACCTGACGGGCCAGCTCTTCCACCTGGGGGGCGGAGTCGAACATCTGCAGATTGTCCCTGAGCCATTGGACCAGGGCCCCGGCAATGGCAATGGAGCCTTCCAGGCAGTAGGATGGCTTGCGGCCGCTGAACTGGTAGGCCAGGGTGGTGATCAGCCCGTGCTTGGAGACCATGGGTTCGTGTCCGGTGTGCATGAGCAGGAAGCAGCCCGTCCCATAGGTGTTCTTGGCCTCGCCCGGGGCGAAGCAGGTCTGTCCCACCAGGGCGGCCTGCTGGTCACCCACCGCCCCGCAGACCGGAATGCGCGCCCCAAACGGCCCCTGCTCGCTGGTCGGACCCCAGGTGGCTGCGTCGGACGAGGGCACGATGCGCGGAAGTCCCCGCCCCGGAATATCCAGGATGGAGAGAATCTCTTCGTCCCACGCCAGGGTGTGCAGATCCATGAGCATGGTCCGGCTGGCATTGGTCACGTCGGTCACGTGCGCCCCCCCTCTGGGACCGCCTGTGAGCCACCAGATGATCCAGGTCTCGATGGTTCCGAAAAGGGCGTCCCCCTGTAGGGCCGCCTTTTTGGCCCGGGGGACGTTGTCCAGAATCCACTTGATCTTGGGGCCCGAGAAATAGGTGGCCACGGGCAGGCCGGTTTTTTCTCGAAACCGGTCCTGCCCCCCATCGGCCATGAGTTTTTTACAGATTTCATGGGTTCTTGTGCATTGCCAGACTATGGCGTTGTAGAAGGGTTCGCCCGTGTTCCGGTCCCAGACGACCGTTGTCTCCCGCTGGTTGGTGATACCCACGGCATGGAGCTGACTTCCCTTGATCCCGGACTTGGCCAGGGCCCCGGCAATGACCTCTTTCGTATTGGTCCATATTTCCATGGGATCGTGTTCCACCCAGCCGGGCTGGGGATAGATCTGTTTGTGTTCCTTCTGATCCATGCCCACGATGCGTCCGTGGGTGTCGAAAATGATAAACCGGCTGCTCGTGGTTCCCTGATCGATTGCGCCAATGTAGGGTGCCATGGTCTCTCCTTTGCTTGTTCCCCTGTGGATCCGAGGACTCGGATGACCACAAAACAATGTGGGCGGATGATTGTTTCCTGTCTGCGTATCAGGCAATGAACGCGTGGTGTGGTATCAGACACACTGGATATTCCGGATAAGAGACATTTCTCAAAGATTCAAGTGAGCTGCCCGGTTTTTTAGCCCGATCCAAAGGCTTTTTCCACCAACCGTGTGAATAAAACGGCTTCGGGTGCCGTGTGCAGGGGATCGCTTGCAGGCAGCTTGGACCGTTCCTGGCCGAACTGCATCTGGCAGTAGGTGCAGGCCGTGGCCATAAGGTTCGCCCCGGAGGTGCGCACGTCTTCGAGTTTCTTGCGCATCAGCGCGGTGGAGACGACATCGTCTCTGCCGCGCAGGGGATAGCCGCAGCATTCCAGGCGCAGGTCCCATTCAACGGTTGTGGCCCCAAGGGCCTGGATGATCCGCTCGAAGATGGTCGGGGCAAAGGGATCTTCGAACCCGGTCACTCTGCTTGGTCTGAGGGCGTGGCAGCCGTAGTGGCAGGCAATTCTCAGATCCGTCAGCGGGTTCACGGTTTTTTGGCGGAGACGATCGGCTCCCACATCCTCATCCAGAACGGTCAACAGATGTTTGATCTGGATATGTTGAGCCGGGCTCAGCCCTTCCTCTTCAAGTTGCTTGGCCACGATATCATATAATCGCGGATCCCTGGCGAGTCGTTCCTGGGCATGTTTGAGATTGCCAAAGCAGCATTTGCACGGGGTCAGAATATCCAGTTTCCGGGATTCGGCCAGGGCCAGGTTGCGGGCCGCCGAGTACATGGACGCCTCAAAACTGCGGTGGCGAAGCGGCCATCCGCAGCAGGAAAATTCGATCTGCACAAGGTCGATATCAAGGGCTGCGCAGACATTTTTTGTGGACTCCCCGTATTCAGGGAGATGATAGGGGATCTTGCATCCCGGAAAATAGGCGTAGGTCATGATTTTGTCTCGGTGCGGGGATGTTGGAAACGCCGGTGTCTGAGCCGGGCCGAGGCGATGTTGCGCAGCTCGTAGAGGATGTCGGCCACGGGAATGTTCTGCGGACAATGTTCCTGACATTTGTAGCAGGTCGTGCAGCTCCAGACCATGCGCGCGGCCAGGGTTTCCTCCTTGAGGCCCATGCGCAGCAGGTTCATGATCTGCTGGGGGGTCAGGTCCAGGTCCCTGGTGGGGTTTTCGCTGACCGCGACCACCGGACAGACGCTGGTGCAGGTGGTGCACTGGATGCACGCCCAGAAAGAGGCTCGTTTGTCGGCCAGCCCCTCGCCACCCGGTGTATTGGTAATCTCTGCTTCCTGCGAACTAAAGGCCTTGGCCCATGTTGCCGGCGGGAATTTTCGGATGTCTGAATTGGGGCCGCCCCGCCCGGCACGCTGCAGACCCTCGGTGGACTCGATCCACAACCGTTGCAGGTCGATGCCTGCCGGGCAGATGTCCGTGCACCGCATGCACCTCGTGCAAATGCGGCTGCCTTCCACCAGGGCTTCCATGGAATGGTGGCCAAGGGACTTGCCTTTGGTCACTTTGCGCAGGGAAAGGAGTTTTTCCGCAGGCAGGATGTCGGTATTGCCGAGCATGGCAAAGGCGGGCTTTACGCTGCAGTGGAGACTGCATTCCCCACAGCGCGTGCATGCGTCCAGTCCCAGGCCGGTTGCGATTTTTTGCCAACCGGACGTATCCACCTGGTTGACACTCTCCCTGCGCCCTTCCCGTATGACCAGATTGGTCGGAGTGGCCAGGATATGAAAGAACTTGCCAAAGGGAAGCAGGGCCAGTCCCGCGAGGCAGAGCAGGACATGGACGTACCAGAAAATGCGGTCTGCCCCGGCATTGTTCAGGAAACCGGCCGCAGGAGCCATGGCCCGCGCCAGAGGATAGGAGACAAAGGCCGAACCCATGGGGGAGTGGCAGAATGCGCAGCTGTCCTCGTGGATCTCCCGGCCCGCCTCGAGGATGGCCGGATCGGAACCGACCTGTTCCGGGACCACCAGGCCGAACTCCCTGACCCACAGGGTGGTGAGAGCCAGGTGGTCTTTGTCGTCCAGTCCGGCGTATTCCTCGACCATCCGCTCGAACACGGCCGGGGAGATGATCTTGCTGGTTTCCAGGAAGAAACCCGACAGGCAGATGGTCCCGACAAGGGCAAGAAGTGCCCAGTCCTGGACGCGCGACTGGGAGCGAAGAGCTGTGTCGTGCATCCGTCGCCATATCCCCAGCAAGACGCCCGTAAGGACCATCAGACCGAAAAGATTACGCAGCCACTGCCAGGGATTGAGTGTGGACTGGTAGTCATTGAACAGGATCAGGGTGATCTGATCGTCCAAGGCGTGGAAAAGGAGCAGGCCCATGAACCCGTAAAAGATAAGCATGTGCATGGCCCAGCGGATCCTGCCCGTTCCTGCTGTCCGCCTCAGAAGCAGCACATCCAGGATCAGGGCCAGCCCCTTGTGGGACCATCCTCTGATGGTCCCGATTCGGTTCACCCGCTTGGAAGAATGCTCCGCTCGTTGCCAGGGGGAAAGGGGTGAAGGGAAAAACCAGCCCCGCACGCGCCAGACCGTGCCGATCAGGCAGATGAAAAGTGCGATGCGCACACCTGTGTTCAGCAAATCCATGAATTATTCCTGTGCCGTGTGTTGCTCGTGGATATGGGCCACCGCCTGGAAGGCCGTTGCCAGGGCCAGGCCGGCCCCGCATTTCATGCGCATCCAATCGTGATGGGCCAGGATGGCCCCTGCGGCGTAGAGACGCGGGTGGATGGGCTTGGCCGAGCCGTCCAGCGGACGCATGGTCGCATCCGTTTCCAGGCCGCACTGGTTGATGGGGTGGCCCTGGGGATGGAAAAATATCGGATTGTGCCAGCCTGTCCGTGGACCGGGTTGGGCGATGGGAAGATCAAAGACGGTTTCCCTGACGGTCGTGCGGTCGGCCCTGAGCCCTTTGCCCAGAAAGCGGCCCGTGGCCAGCAGGGCGTAGCGGGCATGGAGCCGGATTTCCGGTCCCGAGGTGCCCAGGTTGAAGACAAAGGGGGCGTAGTCGTATGAGGGTATGGAGGCATCGAGGACCATTTTCTGGGAAAAGGTACGTACCTTTTTGGCGGGCAGACCGCGATCAAAGGCCTGGCGCAACCTGGTTCCGGCAATGGACGGGGGAAGGGTGGGGATCTCGAAGATTTTTTTCCCGGTGAGCATCTGGAGATGCTCGAGGATATGCATGGGTTCGGCAATCCCCAGTATGGCCGGAAAACCGATGTATTCCGTGTCATGGCCTAGGGCGAGAATCCTTTTGGCCAGCTGCTCGCGCACCGAGGGATCGCGCATCATCCAGGCCAGATGCTCGGGATAGAGTTCTCCGCCGCATCCCGGAAAGTCGATGACCGCACTGCGCAGCCCGGGCCAGTCTGCACCCTGATTTTCAACCATCTGCCTGCCGCTGAATCCCTTGAGTCCGTCAAAATTCACGATCAGCGTGGATCCCTTTTCCTCCAGGGCCCGGACACCTTCCCAGGCGGATAACGGAACCCTAAGGGTCGGCTTGACGGTCCCAAGGGGGGTGAGGATGCGGGCATTGGTCGTTTCATGGCCTGCGTAGGGGAGCCCCTGGTCGGCCAAAAAGTCGCAGAATTCGTCGATGGCCGTCTGGGTATGTTCCCGACTCACCCGGGCATAGGGATGGTTGGGAATGTCCTTTACAACCGCCTTGCGGGCCGCCCAGGGATCGTCCCAGGAGATGCCCATTCCCACGGGGTGGATGCCCATGAGGTCGATGAGTCCGGTGCTGAAGTCGATGCCGCCGGTGGAACCGCACAACCCCACCGTCATTCCCCGGTTGGCCGCGAAAAGGGCCGCGCTCATGCCCGCGAATCCCGTTCCAATGACCATGATGTCAAATGGTTCTTCATGCTCGATCATGGCTTTTCTCTGTCCTGTTCCTGGTTGTGAAGTTCAAGATCGAGCATGCCGCAATACAATGCCTCCTGCAGTTCGGCCTGCATCAGGGGAAGGTCCCAGAGAATCGGAGAGAATCCCTGCCAGCGACGTTCGATAAAGGATTGCAGCTCCCTGATTCCCTGGTCGCCAGAGACATGACCCTGGTCGTAGAGGTGGCCGGTGACGCGTAGACCGCAGAATCCTCCCTGGCACGGCCCCTTGCCCATCCGGCTGCGCAGGCCGATGGCCGTGAGCAGGGATCGGCCGCGCATTTCATTCATATCCTTGATGATATGATCGATCCCCTTTCTGGAGACCATCTCGCATTCACACAGGATCAGATCATCGTCTGTCCTGTCCCTGATCCATGATCTGGGGGCGAATCCGGGTTCGGTCCAATGGCCCTGACTGGATGCGGGAAGGGGGGTGGTGTGTGTGGTACAGGGTGTGTCGACCCCGAGTTTCCGGCAGACCATGTCGGCTGTTTTTTCGGCCATGAGCCGATAGGTGGTCAGCTTGCCCCCGGTGATGGAGACGAAATTGTTCACCTGGTCGCGGGCGTGATCGATGAGGGAGAATCCACGGCTCAGGCTCCGGCCGTCTGCACCGTGGCCGTGAAAGACCAGGGGGCGCACCCCGGCATAGGCCCTGATGTACCTGGTCGTGGCCAGGACCGGAATCATGGCCGTGGCATCCTCGATCATCCGGTCGGCCTCCGGGATGGTCGGACGGCAGGTGTCGGGATCGTCGATGGGTACGGAGGTGGTCCCGAGGATGGAGACCGTGCCCCCGGGAACGAGAATGTCCGCGTCCGCGGCCTTGCGCAGGCGGTTGATGACCCGTTTGGCCAACCGGTCCTGGGTGATCAGCAGACTGCCCATGGAATGAAGAATGTGGATTTCTGCCCCGGCCATGGCCGCGATGGTTCCTGCCCACGCGCCCGCCGCATTGACCACGAGTTCGGCCTGGATCTGGAACTCCTTGCCGCTGGTTTCGTCGACGAGCTGGGCGCTCCGGATGGTTCTGCCCTCGATATCAAATCCCGTGACCCGTGCGTTCCGGATGACCCTGCAGCCCAGGGATACGGCATGGGCCAGGTTGTCCAGGGAGAGCATGAACGGATCGATGGCTCCGTCCTCCACCTCGAAGGCCCTGATGACATTCTTTGACAGACAGGGCTCCAGTTCACGGGCATGGTCCGGCGAGATTTCTTGGTAGGGGATATGGCTTTTGCGGCACATGTCCGGGAAATCGGCCACGTAGTTTTCATCATCCCCGGCCACGGCCACGAAGAGTCCGCCGGTATTTTCGATGCATTGGGGAGCGATTTTCTTGAGAATTTTTCCCTCTGTCCGACACTCCATGGCCGCCTCGCTGTCCCCGCCCACATACCGGGCCCCGCTGTGCAGCAGACCGTGGTTCCCGCCGGAGGCACCGGCATTGATGTCCCGTTTTTCAACCAGAACGCAGGAAATACCTCGAAGGGCCAGATCCCTGGCCAGGCCGGTTCCCGTGGCCCCGCCGCCGATGATCAGTACGTGGGTTTGAATGGGCATGAGTGATGTAATACCATGAGGTTGAGGGCAAAAGAGGCGCGATGTGTTGATCGATATTTCAGATCGCTACCAAAACAGCCTGGATTTGTGGAGAATTTTTTTTCACTATTTCTGAGGACAGCATCGCGTACGGACAGATTGTGCGTATATTTCCATGATTCAAATTCTTTTGAAAAAATTTCACCATCTCATTGATTTATCGATCAAAGCTTGCTACAGGCTTCCCTGTGAGTCACAACAACCCGACGATCAGCTAACAACGAGGTATGCATGGGGCTTGAATTGGCCAATATTGACAAAATCGTGGCAGGGGAGATGTATCTCAAAGATATAGACCTCTCCCTGGAGTCGGGCTCCAGGTACGTGATTCTGGGCCGGACATTGGCGGGTAAGACCTCTTTGCTGCGAATCATGGCCGGGCTGGACAAGCCCACCTCGGGAAGCGTGCTCATGAATGGCAAGGATGTCACCGGGGTTTCCGTGCGCAAGCGCGATATCAGTATGGTGTATCAGCAGTTCATCAATTATCCCTCCCTAACTATCTATAAAAATATCGCCTCTCCCTTGAAAAACGCCCGGATGACCAAGACCGAGATCGATCGGCGGGTGAGATCCATTGCCGCCATGCTCCATCTCACACCTTTGCTGAACCGGCTTCCCGAGGAACTGAGCGGTGGACAACAGCAGCGCACGGCCATCGCCCGGGCCCTGGCAAAGGATACCCAGCTGCTGCTCATGGACGAACCCCTGGTCAATCTGGACTACAAGCTTCGTGAGGAATTGCGGGACGAACTGCTGCGCATATTTGCCGAACGCGAATCCATTGTCGTCTACACCACCACCGAGCCCTCCGAGGCCCTCATGCTTGGGGGGAATGTCATTGTCATGCACGAAGGACGCATCCTGCAGGTCGGTCCTACCTCTGAGATCTATCGCCATCCCGCGACCATGAGGGTGGCCGAGGTGTTCAGCGATCCCCCGATCAATTTTGTCCGGGCCGAGGTGAACGGGGGAACCGCCCATCTGCGCATCAACATCGATTTTCCGCTCACCGGACATCTCCAGGGGCTTACCCCGGGGATCTATTATTTCGGTATCCGCCCCCATCATTTCAGTCTGAAGCCCCATTCCGAAAGGGATATGGAAATCTGTTCCCGGGTTGAGTTGAGCGAGATCAACGGGTCGGAGACCTTTCTGCATTTCCATTACCGTAACCGATCTCTGGTCATGCAGGAACAGGGGGTTCATTCCCGGGCCGTGGGTGACGGGGTGTGCGTGTACGTCCGGCCCCAGTATTTCTATGTCTTCGACCAACAGGGGAATCTGGTGGTTTCCCCGGAAAACTAGAGGTTGCAGAGGATTTCATGGCCCAGATCAAGCTCGATTCCATTGCCCACAGTTACCTGAAAAATCCGAAAGACCCTGAGGATTACGCCATCAAGGAGGTCGATACCGTCTGGGATGACGGAGGAGCCTACGCCCTGCTCGGGGCCTCGGGATGCGGCAAGACAACCATGCTCAATCTTATCTCCGGCCTGCTCACCCCCAGTCATGGAAAAATTTTGTACGATGGCAGGGATGTGACCTCCCTTCCTCCGGAAAAACGAAATATCGCCCAGGTGTTCCAGTTCCCGGTGCTTTACGACACCATGACCGTGTTCGAGAACCTGGCCTTTCCCTTGAAAAACAGGGGCAAGGATCCGGGGTTTATCAAAAAAAGGGTGCACGAAATTGCCGAGGCCCTGGATCTGACCCCGTTTTTGAATAAACGTGCCAGCGGTCTGGCCGCAGATGCCAAACAGAAGATCTCCCTGGGACGCGGTCTGGTCCGTGACGATGTGGCCGCCATTCTCTTTGACGAGCCGCTCACGGTCATTGATCCTCATCTCAAATGGCAGCTGAGGCGCAAGCTCAAGGAGATCCACAAGCAGTTCGGTTTGACCCTCATTTATGTGACCCATGATCAGACCGAGGCCATGACCTTTGCGGAAAAAATCGTCATCATGTATGAAGGTCGGCTGGTCCAGATCGGTACGCCCGAGGAGCTTTTCGAAAATCCGGCCCATACCTTTGTAGGCTATTTCATTGGTAGTCCGGGGATGAATTTTATGGACTGTATCCTTGAAGGTGACAGGGCTGTTTTTTCAGCAGGTTCCCTGGTCCTGTCCGAGGATCTGGCCCAACAGGCTCAGGCCATGAACGGAAAGTTCCAATTGGGCATTCGTCCCTTGTATCTCGATCTTGCGGATGAGCCGTGTGCAAACGGGTTTCAGGCCCATGTGGTGAGTATGGAAGACGAGGGCAGCAGCAGGATCGTCACCCTCAAGATGGGTAGTGACATCCTGAAGTCGCGTCGGATCGAGGGAACCTATGTCCCTCGCGCTGGTACGGAGTGCTGGGTCTGTTTTCCTTCCGAAAAAACCAGGCTCTTTTGTGATGACAATCTGGTCGGCGTGGAGGTGGGCCAATGAACAAATGGGAAAGTAACAAGGCCTGGTTGTTGATCCTGCCGGTCTTCGCGGTCGTGGCCTTCAGTGCGATCATCCCCCTGATGACCGTGGTCAACTATTCGGTCCAGGACATCTTCGGGCCCGGGCAGGCCTATTTTGTGGGTACGGAATGGTACAGGGAGATGCTTCATAACAGCCGGCTCCACGAGGCATTGCTCCGGCAGATCATCTTCTCTTTCACCGTGCTGTCCATCGAACTTGTCCTGGGTATTGGAATCTCCCTGACCCTGCCCAAAAAGGGGTGGGGGGCCTCTTTTTGTCTGGTCGTTCTGGCCCTGCCTTTGCTCATCCCCTGGAATGTGGTCGGGACTACCTGGGTGGTTTTTGCCCGTCCGGATATCGGACTCGCCGGGGTATTTTTGAATTGGCTGGGTATTGATTACAATTTTACGTCCAATGCCCTGGACAGCTGGCTCACCGTGGTGGTCATGGAGGTCTGGCATTGGACGCCCCTGGTCATTCTGCTCTGTTACGCCGGATTGCAGGCCATTCCCGAGGCCTATTACCAGGCCGCGCGCATCGACGGGGCCTCCAAATGGGCGGTGTTCCGATATATCCAGCTCCCCAAACTCAAGGGGGTTCTGCTCATCGCTGTGCTCCTCAGATTCATGGACAGTTTCATGATCTATACCGAACCCTTTGTGCTCACCGGCGGCGGTCCTGGCAATTCGACCACCTTTCTCAGCCAGTACCTGACCAAGATGGCCCTGGGGCAATTCGACATCGGTCCGGCAGCGGCCTTCTCTCTCATGTACTTCCTGATCATCCTCCTGTTCTGTTTCGTGTTCTACACGGCCATGATGCACATCGGCAAAGGAGAACGACAATGAAAATCAACGTCAAAATCGTGGCCCTGGTGGCCTATCTCGTCTTCCTGGTCCTGCCCCTGTACTGGTTGCTGAACATGTCCTTCAAGACCACGGACGAGATTCTCGGGGCCTTCAACCTGATCCCAGAGAAATTCACACTGGCCAATTACACCATGATCTTCACGGATCCCTCCTGGTACATGGGGTATGTCAACTCCATGAAATACGTGGCCATGAATACGGTCATCTCTTTAAGTGTGGCTCTCCCTGCGGCCTATGGGTTTTCCAGGTATGCGTTCGTCGGGGACAAGCACATGTTTTTCTGGCTGCTGACCAATAGAATGTCTCCTCCGGCCGTTTTTCTGCTTCCTTTTTTCCAGTTTTATCAGACAGTGGGCCTTTTTGATACCCATATTGCAGTGGCCCTGGCCCATTGTCTGTTCAATGTTCCTCTGGCGGTGTGGATTCTGGAAGGGTTCATGTCCGGGGTGCCCAAGGAGATCGACGAGACCGCATTCATTGACGGGTATGGTTTTGGCCGGTTTTTTATCACCATATTCATCCCGCTGATCAAGGCGGGAATCGGGGTGACTGCATTTTTCTGCTTCATGTTCAGCTGGGTTGAACTGCTTCTTGCTAGGACGCTGACAACGGTCAACGCCAAGCCCATTGCCGCGATCATGACCCGGACCATCAGCGCCTCGGGTATGGACTGGGGCGGATTGGCCGCTGCGGCCATACTGACATTGATTCCGGGGGCCATCGTCATCTGGTTCGTGCGCAATTATATGGCCAAGGGATTTGCCATGGGGCGGGTCTAGTATTTGGGCCAAAACGCGCCCATCTACTTCGGTGCTGCGGAGTTTTGAAATCCTCATGTATTGGTATACACTGCGGTTTCAAAACCCCTTGCGTCTCGTAGCTGGGCACCTTTTGGCCCAAATACATGCTGCTTCGAAAAGTTGTAGAGACAAGGCATGCGTTGTTTCTATCAAGCAGCGACATTGTTGATCTGGTTGGGGGTGACCCATTAGCGGGTGATTTGAATGCATTGATCAGAGGATATGGACCATGAATATGCAATGGATGGCCTGGACGCCGGTTACGGCATGGTTTTTTGTCTTCATCGGGGTGATGCTCGTGACCATGGGGGTATGGCAGGCGGTGTGTCCCACCGTGCCGCGCAAGGGGTTTCTGCCCATGGTCACCACCCGGGGGGATCGTCTTTTCATTGGGCTTCTGGGAAGCGCGTACATCCATCTGGCCTGGATCGGGCTTGTGACGGCGCCCCTGTATTTCGCCACGCTCATCTCCGTATGTTTTCTCGCGCTGGTCATCTGGAAGGGATAGGTTGCCTGGCCCATAAGCGGGACAATAGACGGAAGCGTATAGTGGTTGGTGTTGACATTGTGTTGGAACACATTTCACCAATGGAGGAGAGCATGAAGTTGAACCTGTCGAACTTGCTGTATTTCCTGGCGATTGCCATGACCAGTATGGCCCTTGTGGGAATGGCCGGTGTCGGGGTTGCCGCTGAGGGTCAGTACGAGGCTGCGGCCAAGAAATGGATCGATCAGGAATTCC
The DNA here is from genome assembly GCF_053851535.1 of Desulfoplanes sp. PS50. Lineage (NCBI taxonomy): Bacteria > Pseudomonadati > Thermodesulfobacteriota > Desulfovibrionia > Desulfovibrionales > Desulfoplanaceae > Desulfoplanes > Desulfoplanes sp. PS50. The sequence goes on from NZ_JBSPZA010000011.1 coordinate 57,454, forward strand.
AGCCGTCCAGTCTGAGCAAGGCCGAGCAGATGACGGAGATGCAGTGGTTTATCCAGGCGGCCAAACCCTTTCGGGGTATGGATATCAAGGTCGTTTCCGAGACCATCACCACCCATGAGTATGAATCCAAGGTTCTGGCCCAGGCCTTTGCCGAGATCACCGGGATCAAGGTCACCCATGACCTGATCGGTGAAGGGGATGTTATCGAGAAGATCCAGACCCAGATGCAGTCGGGCAAGAACATCTACGATGGATACATCAACGATTCCGATCTGATCGGGACGCACATGCGCTACGGCTTCGTGCTCCCCCTGTCCGATTTCATGGTCGGCGCGGGCAAGGATGTCACCCTGCCCACCCTGGATATCGATGATTTCATCGGCAAGTCCTTTACCACGGGTCCCGACGGCAAGCTGTACCAGCTTCCCGACCAGCAGTTCGCCAACCTGTACTGGTTCCGGTACGACTGGTTCCAGCGCCCGGATCTGAAAAAAAAGTTCAAGGAGATCTACGGCTATGAACTCGGGGTGCCGGTCAACTGGTCCGCGTATGAAGATATCGCTGAATTCTTCACCGACAAGGTCAAGACCATCGACGGGGTGCGTGTCTATGGGCATATGGATTACGGCAAGAAGAGTCCTGATCTTGGCTGGCGATTCACCGATGCCTGGCTGTCCATGGCCGGTGCCGGCGACAAGGGACTGCCCAACGGCAAGCCCGTTGATGAATGGGGCATGCGCGTGGACGGGTGTCGTCCCGTGGGCACCAGCGTGGAACGCGGCGGCGCGGCCAATGGACCGGCCGCGGTCTATTCGCTGACCAAGTATATGGAATGGCTTCAGAAATACGCTCCCCCCGAGGCCCTGGGCATGACCTTTTACGAGTCCGGTCCGGTTCCCTCCCAGGGGCATGTGGCCCAGCAGATCTTCTGGTACACCGGCTTCACCGCAGACATGATCAAGCCCGGCACCCCGGTGGTGGACCAAAAGGGACTTCCCAAATGGCGGATGGCCCCCTCGCCCCACGGACCGTATTGGGAAGAGGGCATGAAACTCGGGTATCAGGACTGCGGTTCCTGGACCTTTCTCAAGTCCACGCCGGAAGACCGTTTGAAGGCCGCCTGGCTGTACGCCCAATTCTGCGTGGCCAAGACCACGTCCCTGAAAAAGACCCTGGTCGGCCTGACCCCCATCCGGGAATCCGATCTGATGACCGATGTCATGGCCAAGGAAGCCCCCAAGCTGGGCGGTCTGGTCGAGTTCTACCGCAGCCCGGCCCGGGTTGCCTGGACCCCCACGGGAACCAATATTCCTGATTATCCCAAGCTGGCCCAGCTCTGGTGGCAGAACATCGGGGAAACGCTCTCCGGTGAGGTCACCCCGCAACAGGCCATGGACAATCTGGCCGAGGCCATGGACAAGGTCCTGGCACGTCTGGAACGCGCCAATGTCCAGGGCGAATGCGGACCCAAGCTCAATCCCCGCAAGGGTGCCGACTATTGGTTGAGTCAGCCCGGCGCTCCCAAGCCCAAACTGGCCAATGAAAAGCCCCAGGGCGAGACCGTGAGTTACGACAAACTGGTCCAGGCCTGGCGTGAGGGACGGGCCCGGTAGTTGGTGGGATCCATCTCAAGAGTGCAAATAAAAAAGGGCGACGTGAGTCGCCCTTTTTTATTTGGTGCTGTTTGCCTTAAAAACTTTCAGCGATCAGCTGTCTGACCCGTCCTTGGGTCGGAAATCCTCCAGGGATTGTCCGTAGGCGTTGATCAGGGTGTCCAGGTAGGCTTTGTCCAGAGGTCCCTTGCAGGTTGCAATATCCAGGAATCGTTTGGGAATGGTTATCTCTGCGGGATTGAATCCGCTTCTGAATCTGAGTTCCCAGCGTTTGGCCTGGATGCCGGCTTTTTTTCCTTCCAGGTTGTCTGCCATCTCCTCCAGACCCAGGGCGACCATGGCCCTGGTCAACCTCTTTTCGCTGTAGACCTTGCGGGCGAACAGGCAGGCGACCATGGAACAGAGCAGGATACGTTCGCGTTCCTCCTTGTGCAGGAATGCAAGGGCCGCGGAGACGTCCTTTGCCTGTTCTTTCTGATCGTAGGCATAGGCCCCGGTATCCAGGTGTGAATGTCTGAACCCCAGGGCCTGACTGGCAAAGAAGTTTTCGCCGGTGGCGTAACCGGCCATCTCCTGGCCAAGGACGCAGGCGAAATTCTCTCCGCCATACATATGGGCGGCCTTCAGGGTTCCCTGGCCCAGGGTTTTGTAGAATGTGTTGGACGAATCGCCCAGAAAGCCGATCGCCTGTCTGTAGGGATCGAGTTTGCCAAAGGCCAGGGGGACAATGGTCTCTCCGGTGGTAATGATCCCCTGGTCCAGGGCCTCTGTTGCCCAGGCCAGGGCCACCCCCGCACTCATCACGTCAAGTCCGGCGCGCTCCACATCCTCGAGCAGGGTCAGAACCTCCGGGGCCTTGTGTATCCCAAGCATGGAGCCGACTGCGAAAATGGGTTCATAGTCGTAGGCCACCTGGCGATACAAGAACTCGTTTTCCGGTCCGAATTTTTCCCGCAGAAGCCCTACGTGGATGCATCCCACCGGACATCCGGCGCATGCGGTCTGCCTGAGCAGCAGGTCCCTTGCAAAGGTCTCTCCTGAAATTCCGTCAATATTTTGTGCGTCCGAGGTCTGGTTGAGATTTCTCCAGGGCAGACAGCCGGACCTGTCCAGTTTTTTGAGGTTCTCCGCCGTACCCAGGTCATGATATTTCTGCATCAATTCCGAGTCGGTGACTGCCTGAAAGATCTCCTTGTAGACCCTGGGATAGTCCTTGGATGCGGAGAGATCCTGACCGGTATTGCCGGAAACAATGATCGCCTTGAGATTTTTGGCCCCCATGACCCCGCCGGCGCCCAGCCGACCGAAATGACGATAGGTATCCACGTTGATGGCCGCGAAACCAACCCGGTTCTCCCCGGCCGGACCGATGCGCAGGATGGACCGGTGTCCCGAGTGTTCCCGGTACATGGTCCGCAGCAGCTTGCCTGTCTTGAAGATATCCATCCCCTTCATGAAATGGACATCATGGACACGTACCTTTCTGGTGCTGACCTGCAGACAGGACAGGGTGTTCGCCTGTCCCGTGACAACCAGGGCCTCGTATCCGGCAAAGCGCAGGGCAAGGGCCAGTCTGCCTCCCGCATGGGTCTCGGCGTACTGATCATGATACGGGGACATGAATCCCAGAACACATTTGCTCATCAACGGGTAGAATCCTGTCAGGGGGCCGATGGTGAAAACAAGGGGCTGATCCGGGTGATAGGCGGGCTCATCCATCAAGGCGAAGCGTTCAAAGAGCAGGGCGGCCAGACCGCAGCCCCCGATCCAGGTGTTTCTGCCCGGAATCGCCAGAACGTGGGATGTCTGGGTGGTAAGGTCTACGTGGAGGACGTTGAAAATGTCTGTCATGATCCTTCCTCCATATGGGCTTCTTTTTTGTCCATGTCGGTTGAATCCTTGTCGTCGTCCCTATCCATGTCCACCATTTCCAGGCAGTCGTGCGGGCAGAAGTCCACGCATCGTCCGCAATGGATGCACATGACCGGCAGTCCGGTTTCCTGATCCATGAGAATGGCGTCCACCGGGCATGCCACGGCGCATTCTCCACACCTGATGCATAATTTTTTCTTGAAGACCACACCGCCGCCTTTGCGTTGGGTCAGGGCCAGGGTGGGACAGACTGCGGCACAGGGTGCCGGATCACATCCTAAACACAGCTGGGCCGAGAAGCCCGTGCTCAGTCCGCCGGCAGAATGGATGCGGATGCCGGCCCGCTCCCATGAAAGGGATTTGTGCACCAGTCTGGAACAGGCCAGGGAGCAGGAGTAGCATCCGATACAGCGTTCCATGCGTAAGGCTCTCAATAATTTCATGTCATGCTCCGTGGTCAGGGTCATATAGACAGCCAGCCGGGAAGATTCCCGGGCCGGGAAACATATTTTATAGGTGATTACCCACTGGGTGGCAACGGGGAAATCGTATGTTCACGATCGATGTATACACATCTCTGGTTTGTCCCGATAGGGGCGGCTGGAAATTTTTTCGCCCTCCTTGTTCAGACGGTTGATCCGTCCAAATCGGGGCAAGCCAGAGATGATATTTTAACCGTTTGGAGGGAAAAACATGTGTCTTGGTATTTTGTGGATTATTCTTGACCTTGGGCATAAAATTGAATTATATTCTTAAAAAAAGGATTTCTCAGAATGATTGATAGTCTTGATGCTGAAATACTAAATATTCTTCAAAAAGATGGTCGAGTGTCCAATGCGGAAATGGCCCGGGAACTGAATATGGCGCCGTCGGCCATTCTGGAGCGCAAGAAGAAGCTGGAAAGGGCCGGGATCATCAAAGGCTACGAGGTCCGTCTGGATGCCAAGGCCCTGGGACTTCCCCTGACCGTGTTCATTCAGGTGAAGACCGAGGAGAACGTCGGCAAAACAACGGTGGGCTATAGGCTGGCGGATCTTCCGAACATCCAGACGGTTCATTTCATTGCCGGGGAATATTCCTACATGCTCCAGGCCCGACTCAAGGACACCGACGATCTGGTGGAGTTGCTCAAGTCCATCGGTAACACCCCCGAAGTCAGCGATACCCGGACCATTTTGGTCCTCGAACCCATCAAGGAGTCCCTGGGGCTGCCTATAAAACGGCTGAGCACGCGCGAACCCGGTCACAGAAGAAAGAAACCGGGGAACAATCATACATCCACAGCATAGAGGAGAGATACCTATGGCCGACGAACACATGAATCAGCATATCACAGCCCGGGGCAAAGAGTTTTTTGCCAGTATCAGCGGGGAGGCCCCGTCGATTTTCAACAAGGGATGGTGGACCGGCAAGGTCATGGACTGGGCCATGAAGAATGAAAATTTCAAGGTCCAGCTCTTCCGGTTCGTGGATGTTCTGCCCTATCTGAACACGGGCGATTCCCTGAACCGGCACATCCAGGAATATTTTGCAGCCGACAATCAGGACATTCCCGCAGTCATGAAGTGGGGGGCCAAGGGGGCCACGGGCATCGGCGGCAAGCTCGCCTCCAAGGTCATGTCCAAGACCATCCGGGCGAATATCGAGGGCATGGCCAAGCAGTTCATCATCGGGGAGAACACCAAGCAGGCACTCAAGACCCTGGCCAAACTGCGCAAGGACAACTTTGCCTTTACCATCGACATCCTGGGCGAGGCCTCGGTGAACGAGGCCGAGGCCGAGCAGTACATGAACTCCTACCTCGATCTCCTGGACGGGCTGAAATCCTCGTACACCAAATGGAACAATCTGGACAGCACCGGTGAACTCGACTGGGGGCACGCCCCTCGGATCAACATCTCGGTCAAGCCCTCCTGTCTCTTCTCCCAGGCCCACCCCTCGGATTTCGAGGGATCGGTCGCGGGAATCTGCGAGCGGATCATCCCCATCTTCCGCAAGGTGCGTGAAATGGGCGGGCATCTGTGCATCGACATGGAGCAGTATGCCTTCAAGGACATCACCCTGGAGTGCTACCGGAGAATCCGTTCCTCAGAAGAGTTCAGGGACTATCCCCAGCTCGCCGTGGTCCTGCAGGCCTATCTCAAGGATACGGACAGCGATCTGAGCGCCATGATCGAATGGTCCAGGAGTAAAGGGCTGCCCATCTCCATCCGTCTGGTCAAGGGGGCTTACTGGGATTACGAAACGGTCATTGCCAAGCAGAACGGCTGGGACATCCCTGTCTACGTGAACAAACCCGAAAGCGATATCGCTTTTGAGCGGCAGGCCACCAAGATTCTGGAAAACCACGATGTTTGCCATTTTGCCTGTGGTTCCCACAATATCCGGACCATCTCCGCGGTCATGGAAACGGCCAAGAAGCTGGATGTTCCCGAAGAGCGGTATGAATTCCAGATTCTCTACGGCATGGCCGAGCCCGTGCGCAAGGGACTGCTCAATGTGGCCAAGCGGGTCAGATTGTACGCGCCCTACGGTGATCTGCTACCGGGGATGGCCTATCTGGTGCGTCGTCTGCTGGAAAACACGGCCAATGAATCCTTTTTGCGTCAGAGTTTTGCCGAAGAGGCCGAGGTCGAACATCTGCTGGAGGACCCCAGGCTGACCCTGGAGCGGGAGCTCAAAAACAGGCCCGCCAAAAAGGAAGGTCGAAAGTCGGTCATCCAGAACGAGCCCTTTGCGGATTTTACCAAAAAAAGCATCCGGGACGGTTTTTCCGAGGCCATTGCCAAGGTCCGTTCCGAATGCGGCCAGGTCTGTCCCTTGTTCATCGGTGGTCGAGAGGTACTCACTGACGATCGTATGGATTCGGTCAACCCGGCCAATCCCTCGGAAATTATCGGTCAGGTCTGCCAGGCGGGCCAGGCCGAGATCGACATGGCCATGGAGGCCGCGGGCAAGGCCCTGCCCGCATGGCGTGACACCCCGCCCAGGGAGCGGGCCGAACTGCTCCTGCGGGCCGCTGATATCGCCCGAAAAAATATCTTCGAGCTGTCCGCCTGGCAGGTTCTCGAGGTGGGCAAGCAGTGGGATCAGGCCTATGCCGATGTGGGCGAGGGCATTGATTTCATGGAGTATTACGCCCGGGAGATGCTCCGGTTGGGAGCGCCCAGGCGAATGGGCAACGCCCCCGGCGAGGTGAACGAATATTTTTATCAGGGCAAGGGGATCGCCGCGGTCATCGGACCGTGGAATTTTCCCTTTGCCATCAGTGCGGGGATGACCACGGCTGCCCTGGTCACTGGAAACTGCGTGCTTTACAAACCGTCCGGACCTTCCTCCATGATCGGAAGCACCATCTCCCGGGTTCTCAGGGAGGCGGGTGTACCTGACGGGGTGTTCAATTTCGTGCCCGGACGCAGCAGCGTGATGGGGGATTATCTGGTCGAGCAGCCTGCCCTGTCCATGATCGCCTTTACCGGCTCCAAGCCCGTGGGACTTCGAATTATCGAAAAGGCCGCCAGGGTTCAGGAAGGTCAGAAGCAGATCAAAAAGGTCGTTGCCGAACTCGGGGGCAAGAACGCGATCATTGTGGACGACGACGCGGATCTCGACGAGGCGGTCCGGGCCATCATCTATTCGGCCTTCGGGTATCAGGGTCAGAAATGTTCGGCCTGTTCCCGGGTCATCGTTCTCGAGCCCATCTATGAAAAATTCGTACGCAGGCTCAAGGAGGCTGCCCTTTCCCTGGCCATCGGTCCTTCTGAAGATCCGGCCAATTATATGGGACCTGTCGTCAGCGAGGAGGCCCAGGAAAAAATCAAGAAGTGCATCGAGATCGCCAGCCAGGAAGGTGAGATCCTGGTCTGTCGCGACGATATCGATGTGCCCGGGTATTACGCTCCCCTGACTATTGTCGAATCCATCCGTCCCGAGCACCGCACCGCCCGGGAAGAGATCTTCGGACCCGTGCTGGCGGTCATGAAGGTCAAGGATTTCGACCAGGCCATCGAATGGGCCAATGCCACGGATTACGCCCTGACCGGGGCTGTTTTTACCAGAAGCCCCAAGAATCTGGAAAAGGCCCGCAAAAAATTCCGGGTCGGCAATCTCTACCTCAACCGGGGTTCCACCGGAGCGATCGTCGAACGTCAGGCCTTTGGCGGGTTCAACATGTCCGGCATCGGTTCCAAGACCGGCGGTCCCGACTACCTGGTCCAGTTCATGGATCCGCGGGTGGTCACGGAAAACACCATGCGCCGCGGTTTCACCCCCATCGAGGAAGGTGACGACTGGGTGGCGTAACAGAAGGCAAGATCTGGAAATAACGAAGCGGGATCGCATTCCATGGATGCGGTCCCGCTTCGTGCGTTCGGCCCCTGTTTCGGGCTGATGTGTTCTCAGGGCCGGCTTGCCCCGTTCTGTGCGCTTTGAAACTCCCTCGCCGGCCTCGTACCATCAAGCCGTTGCTTCATCAGAGCATAGTTTTCCGACAACATGTCCGGCAACGGCTTGATGAACGATGCCTGGCTCGGTCAGACAGTCAAACCGCACAGAACGGGGCAAGCCGGCCACCATATTCCAGGTACTTGTAAGAGAACACCTTTGCCTTGGAACCTTGGTGCGGATGCATTGAAATTCCTGCTGATGATGGCTATGGATCCACCGTATCCTGTTAAAAATATAAAGGGGTGTTCAAAGAGAAATCATGAACGTGATGCGCAGATCTGCTTTGTTTATAGGAATGATGCTTTGTGTTGCTGGTTACGTTTTGCCTGTGATGGCCGCAGATAATCTGCGCATGACCCCGGTGGTCAGGGCGGTTCAGAAGGTCGCTCCGGCCGTGGTCAATATTCATACCTCACGGGTTGTTGAACAGGAAATCAACCCCTTTGGCGGCCTGTTCGGGGGTGATCTGTTTGAACAGTTTTTCGGGGCTCCCGGAATGACCCGGCAGTTCGAGCAGAAGAGTCTGGGTTCCGGGGTGGTCATCGATGCGGCCAAGCGGCTCGTGCTGACCAATGCCCATGTGATCAGCGGGGCCTCGTCCATCAGGACGACCTTTCTGGACGGGCGGCAGTATCAGGCCGAACTGGTCGGATCCGATCCGGATTTCGATCTGGCCATTCTTCGGCTGGAGGGAAGCGACCAATTGCCCCAGATCGCTGTGGGCGACTCTTCGGATCTGCTCATCGGGGAGACGGTCATCGCCATAGGCAATCCCTATGGGTTCAGCCATACCGTGACCACCGGCGTTGTCTCGGCCATGCATCGGACCATCAAGACCAGACACGGTACATTTACGGATTTCATCCAGACGGACGCGGCCATCAATCCCGGCAACAGCGGGGGACCGCTTTTAAACCGGCTGGGCCAGCTCATTGGAATCAACACGGCCATCTATGCCGAGGCCCAGGGGATCGGGTTCGCCATTCCCATCGACAAGGCCAAGCGGGTCATTGCCGAACTCTTGAGTCACGGCCGGGTCGATCCTGTCTGGCTGGGTATCCGAGGTCAGGATGTGGATCAGCGTCTGGCGCGATATTTCGGACTCTCTGCTGTCAGCGGCCTTCTCGTTGCAGAGGTCTATCCCGATTCTCCGGCCCAACGTGCCGGTCTGCATCCCGGGGACGTTCTCTTGAGGATGGCCAAGAACGAGATTCCGGACAAACAGGGATATCTCGATCTGCTGCGCAATTTCACCCGGGACCAGCAGGTTCAGCTGGAAATCCTCAGTGGCGGAAAGCGGCGAACTGTCACGTCCCGTGTGGAAATCTTCCAGGACGACCAAGCCCTGGAACTGGCCTTTCGGATCTGGGGGCTGGAGGTGGCTTCGCGATCCGGCAGCAAGCAGCTCCTGGTCACCCGGGTTCGCCCCGACAGCCCGGCAGCCCGGCTGGGTCTTGAACAGGGCGATGTGGTGGTCAAGATCGCGGGACAGTCCGTGGACGACCCCGGGGATTTCGCCCTGGCCTTCAAACGGTACAGGATGCAGAACAGCCTGATTCTTCTTGTGGCCCGGGGCCGGCAGGGGTATTACGCCCGTCTTACGGTGCAGTGATGATCCGGGAAAAGGGCGATGGGCGGCAGTGTTGAGTGCGCAGGGCGTAGTACGAAGGGCACAGTGCGCAGTGCGCAGGGCGCAGTGAAAATATGCCGTTATGCCGGATCTGATTCTCGAATGGAGGTATGCCACAGCAAACCCATGCTGGTGCATCGAGATTCCGGCCTTTGCAGGGATGACGGCAGGCGGGGACGATTTGGCTTGAAAGGTGATGTTTTTTTTGCGGGATACGAGACAACTACCATATATCAAATAGAGATTCGAGATATGACCATCTGGTACAACCATGTTCGGACCAGGATCGATCTGGGGATTCTGGAGAATAATTTCAGGCTCATTGCAGCCAAGGCCCCGCGCCCTGTTCCGGTCGTCAAATCCGATGCCTATGGGCACGGCATCGGACCGGTGGCCTCGCTTCTGGCCCGATGCGGGGCGTCGATCATGGCCGTGGGTACCGTGGGCGAGGGCGTGGCCCTACGTCTGGTTCCCTTTGAGGGGAAGATTCTCTCCCTGCTGGGTCCGTTGCTGCCGGAAGAGTACCCCCTGCTGTGGGAGTACGATATCATGCCCTTTGTCTGTCGAGAGGAGCAGCTTCGGCTGCTCGAGCAGGAGGGGAGACTGCGGGGCAGACCCCTTGATGTCGCCCTGGCCCTGGATACGGGGATGGGACGGATCGGATTCGCTCCGAAAGAGTTAGGGATGATTCGATCCTGGCTCCAGGACGCCGAGTATGTTCGGGTGCACATGGTCTGTTCCCATCTGGCGACCGCGGACGAGCCCCAGAGTCGGGATTTTGTGCTCCATCAGGGAGATATGTTCACCAGGATGTGTGACGAACTGGCCGAAACCGGACTGGCCTTCAAACGATGTCTGGCCAATTCGGCAGCCATTCAGGCCTATCCCGAACTCGGATTTGACCTGCAGCGGCCCGGAATTACCCTGTACGGCAGCAATCCCTTTGCCGGAACCGAGTGGGAGGACACAGGGGAGGGGCTTGGGCCGGCCATGGAGGTGAGTACCCGGATCATCGCGGTGCATGATCTGGCCAAGGGGGCGCCCATCAGCTACGGACGGACCTTCTACGCGCCGCAGGATATGCGCGTGGCCATCGTTGCGGTGGGCTATGCGGACAATTATTCCCGGGGACTGTCCAATCGGGGAGAGATGGTCGTCCATGGACAGCGGGTTCCCATTGTCGGGAGGGTGTGCATGCAGATGACCGCCGTGGACATCACCCGGATCCCTTCCGTGGTCCCGGGAGATCAGGTTTTTCTCCTGGGCGGCCAGGGCGAAGATCCCGTCACTCCCGAAGATCTGGCCAAGTGGTGGGGAACCATCCCCTATGAGGTCTTTTGCCTGCTCGGCCAGAATGAACGGGAGTATGTTTCGGGATAAAAGATTGACATCCCCCCTCAAAAAAAATAGAAACCCCTCTTTCCTTGCTCTTCCGGCTTTCACGGTGTCGTGGGGGAACGGACGGGCCAATAGACCGCAAGGAGGTTTATTCGATGTTGCAAAAGTATGAAACCCTGTTGCTGATGAGCCCGGAGCTGGGTTCTGAAGCACGGCAGGAACTCCTGGATACCGTTTCCGGGATCATCGATCGTGACGGGGGCAAGATCCTGGTCGCGGACGATTGGGGAATTCGTGATCTGGCCTACCCGGTCCAGAAGGTTATGCGCGGCTACTATACACGGCTCGAATATGCCCTGCCCGGGGAGGCCGTTGCCGAACTGGAGAGGAATATTCGCATTGCCGACGGTATTTTCAAGTTTCTGACCGTCAAGCTTGCTGACACCTACGAGCCGGAGGGAGAATAACATGGCCTTTAAGAGACGTTTCACACCTCGGAGAAAGTTCTGTCGTTTTTGTGAAAACCCGGATCTTCCCTTGGATTACAAAAATCCCGAAATCCTCAAGGATTTCATCACCGACCGTGGAAAGATCATTGCCCGGCGTATCACCGGCACATGTGCGAAGCATCAGCGGACATTGACCCGCGAGATCAAGAAGTCTCGTCAGATGGCCTTGTTGTATTATACTGCTACGCATAGTTCCGAAGTCACGAAACGGACTATTTAGGAGAGTTGCCTTATGAAACTTATCTTGCGAGCAGATATTGATCATCTTGGTAGGCTCGGTGACCTGGTCACCGTCAAGCCCGGCTATGGCCGCAATTACCTTGTTCCGCAGGGGTTTGCCATGCTGGCCACCAAGGCCAACATCAAGGCCTTTGAATTCGAGCGCAAGCGGTTGCAGGAAAAAATGGACGCCATCCGTTTTGCCGCCCAGGAAGTTGCGGACAAGCTGGCCGAGGTTCACGTGGCCATCGACGTGCGTGTGGGCGAAGGCGGTAAGCTCTATGGTTCCGTCAACACGGTCAATATTGCCGAAGCCCTTGAAGAAATGGGGATCGAGGTAGACAAACGGAAGATCGTGTTGGATGATCCCATTCGCGCCCTGGGTGACTACACCCTGGAAGTCAAACTGCATCCCGATGTCAAAGCGGAACTGCGTGTTTCGGTTGTACCGCATGGACAGAAAGCCGATGAACCAGCACCCGAAGAATCAGACGAACCCGCAGCTGAACCAGTTTCAGAAGAAGCATAACGCCGGTTCGCAACATACCGCATCAAAGGGGTCGGCAGCAGGTCTTGATAAGGTCTCTGCCGACCTTTTGCGTAAACTTCCCCCCCAGAACCTGGAGGCCGAACAGGCTGTTCTGGGCGGTGTTTTTTTGCGCAACAGTATCTTTCATTCCCTGGTGGACATTCTCACCGAGGATGATTTTTATTCCCCGATTCACAGGCTTATCTTTTCCGCATTTCAGGATCTCTACCGCCGAAGTATTCCCATCGATCTGCTTTCGGTGACTGAATTTTTGGAATCCAACGGCAATTTGGACAAGGTTGGCGGGGGGATGTATCTTGCCTCCCTTGTGGAAACGGTCCCCAACGCGGCCAATACCCTGTTTCATGCCAATATCGTCAAGGAACGGGCCCTGCGCCGTGAGCTCATCGGCGCGAGCACAGACATCCTGACCCAGTGTTTTGACGCCTCCCAGAATGTCGAATCCCTGCTCGATGAATCCGAACAAAAAATCTTTTCCATCTCCGAGGCCAAGGTCAAACCCGTCTTCCGGTCGGCCAAGGACCTGGTGGCCGATGTATTTTCCGAACTGGAAAAGCGGGTCGCGCGCAAGGAACTGGTCACCGGGGTTCCAACCAGCTATCACAAATTCGACGAATTGACCGCAGGGCTGCAGCCCACCGACCTGATCATCGTTGCCGGCCGGCCGAGCATGGGCAAGACCGCCTTTGCCCTGAACATGGGCATGCGGGCCGCTGTCATGCACGATGTGCCCACGGCTATTTTTTCCCTGGAAATGTCCATGGAGCAGCTGATGATGCGCATGCTCTGCTGCTGGGGAAAGGTCGACCTGAGTCATCTGCGGAGCGGTTTTCTTGATGACGAGGACTGGAAGCGTCTTTACGAATCAGCTGAAGCCCTTTCCCGGGCCCCCATCTATATCGATGATACCCCGTCGCTTGGGACCATGGAGATGCGCGGGCGATGCCGCCGACTCAAGGCTGAAAAAAATCTCGGCCTGGTCATTGTGGACTATCTCCAGTTGATGAAGGCCAGCCACCGGATCGATTCCCGGGAGCAGGAGATTTCCGAAATCTCCCGGACCCTGAAGGCCCTGGCCAAGGAACTTCATGTCCCCGTGGTCGCCCTGTCCCAGCTCAATCGCAAGGTCGAGGAACGGACCAACAGGCGGCCCATGCTCTCGGATCTGCGTGAATCCGGGGCCATCGAGCAGGATGCGGATGTCATTGTCTTTTTATACCGTGACGATGCCTACAACAAGGCCGAGGACAACCCCAAGAAGGGGATCGCCGAGATCATCATTGGCAAGCAGCGCAATGGGCCGGTCGGTACGGTGGAGCTTTCCTATCTGAACAAGTATACCGCCTTTGAAAATCTCGCTCATATCGCACCTTCCGAGGACATGCCTTCGGGAAATTGATGAATTTCAGAACGTTGAGAAATTGCCGAGGCATCCTCTCTTTTTTGTAATCTCTTGAATTTCTTGAGTCTCTTGAATCTCTTAAATTTCTCAAATTTTGACCTGTAGCCCAAGGACGAGGAATCATGACCAACGACGTGTTCCACAAAAATGAACTACTCGATCGGGAATCCCTTGACGCCCTTCAGGGAGTGCGTCTCAAAAATACCGTCTTTCAGGCGAGCAAATCCAGGTTCTATCGGGATCAATTGTTCAGGGCCGGGGTGCGTGTCGCTGACATCAATGGGGTCGAGGATATCCGCAAGCTCCCTTTCACCACAAAGGACGATCTCAGAAATCAGTATCCCGACGGTATGCTGGCCATGTCGGTTGAGCAGATGAACAGGATGCACGCCTCATCCGGAACAACGGGTTCTCCCACCTGCGTTTTTTATACGAAGAACGACATCCAGACCTGGGCCGATCTCATGGCCCGGTGCATGTACGGTGTGGGTATTCGGCCCGAGGATGTTTTTCAGAACATGTCCGGATACGGCCTGTTCACCGGAGGTCTTGGCATCCACTACGGGGCCGAGAACCTGGGTTGCTGCACCATCCCGGCAGGGGCGGGGAACAGCAAACGCCAGATCAAACTGCTCAAGGATTTTCATGTCTCGGTTATCCACATCATTCCCTCCTATGCCCTGCACCTGGCCACGGTATTCGAGGCCATGGGCATGGATCCCAAATCTCTGGATCTTCGTGTCGCCATCATCGGAGCGGAACCCCATACCGAGGCGGTTCGCAAGCGGGTCGAGGAAATTTATGGCATCAAGGTCTACAATTCCTATGGGTTGTCGGAGATGAACGGTCCGGGCGTGGCCTTTGAATGTATGAAGCAAAACGGCATGCATATCTGGGAGGACGCCTATGTGGCCGAGATCCTCGATCCCGAGACCCTCGAGCCCGTGGCCGACGGCGAGATCGGTGAACTCGTCCTGACCACCCTGACCCGCGAGGGCATGCCCCTTATCCGCTACCGGACCAAGGATCTGACCCGGTTCCTGCCCGGAGACTGCGCGTGCGGCCGGACCCATCGCCGCCTGGACCGTATCCTCGGCCGGGCCGACGACATGATCATTCTCAAGGGGGTGAACATCTATCCCATGCAGATCGAACGGGTGCTCATGGATATCCCGGAAGTGGGTCAGAACTACCTCATCGTCCTGGAACGAGAAGGCTTCCTGGATCAGATGCGGATCAAGGTCGAGGTCAAGGACGAGTTCTTTGTGGAGGATATGCGGGTGCTCAAGGGTTTGCAGCAGTCCATTGCCCGGAAACTGCGTGATGAAATCCTGATCACCCCCCGCGTGGATCTGGTGGAGCACAACTCCCTTCCCCGCAGCGAGGGCAAGGCCAAAAGAGTGGACGACCGCCGGGAACAGTAGCTGATTTGTACCAGCCTTTGAGGTAAAGAAACCACATGGACACCCTCGATGGGGCGTGTCCATGTGGTTTCTCCATTTTTCCGGGCACATGTCTTTGAAAATGAAGACCACGCAAAAAAGCCTTCATGCAGACGCATGAAGGCTTTTTATTCTCTGGCTCCCCGGGTAAGACTTGAACTTACAACCTAGTGATTAACAGTCACCCGCTCTGCCGATTGAGCCACCGGGGAACGCGCTGGAACGACGTCCAGTGCGAATGCTTCTAGGTAAAGGGAAAACAGAAGTCAATGTTTTTTTGTGGACAAATCCGTTGTTGTCGGTATCAGGCCCCGGACTGGCTGCGCAGCTGGGCGGTTCTGGCTTCGTCCGTTTTGCCCAGGGTTTCCAGGGCGCGGGCCACCTCGATCCACAGGGCCGGGATGTCCGGGCGCAGGTGGACACTCTGTCGGGCCAGGTCTTCGGCGATTTCCGGGTCTTCGCCCCGGTCCAGATAAAGTTTGGCCAGCATGTTCAGGGCAAAGGCGTCATTGGGATCAAAAACCAGAGCCTGATGCAGAAATTCCCGGGCCTTGTCCTGTTCCTCCCTGTCCATGGCCAATTTGGCCAGGTGGCGTGCGGCCATGCCCTGGCCTTTATCGGTGTTTCCGGCTTCCAGGTAGCGCTCTTCTGCCTCCTCGAGATCCCCGTTTTTTTCCGCCAATTGCCCCAGTCGGATCAGCGAGTACACATGTTTGGGGTCAAGTGAGAGACATTTGATAAAGGCCTCGCGGGCCACGTCACGTTCATCGGTCTTGAAGCAGGCGCATGCGAAATTGTACCAGGGCATGAGATCCTCCCCGCCCTGATCCACCACGGTCCTGAAATGTTTTTTGGCATCCTCCATCCGTCCCAGACGGGCATAGCAGATGCCCAGGGAATTGCGTGCGAGCAGATTGTCCGGGTCAATCCCCAGAGCCCGCTGGTATTCTTCCAGGGCCGCATAGAAATCGCCTTTGGTGAACATCCGGTCCGCGCTGATGGTCAGGGAGATGGAGTCGAACAGGACAGCGCCCGGAGCCGGCAGCAAAAGGGCGTGGTCCAGGGCCTTGCGGCTATTGTCCAGGATTTCGGATTTGGCGCAATGGAAAAAAGGATATCCGGCCATACCGATGCGCAGATCACCCCCTGCCTCCTGTCCGAATGCGCTGCACAATTCCTGCCCCCTGGCAAGGGCGGTATCAGCATCTTGATCCGGAAGCCAGCAGATCAGGGTGTGGGCACTGTAGCGACCCACCAGACAGTCACCAAAAACCTTTCTCATGGACGTGTACAGATTCTCGAACCGCTGGTCGGATGCGGTATCATGGTGTGTGTGGGAACCGCTTGGTGGTATCATCCGAAAAAGAGCGAGCACAAAGGCCGAGGTCGCCGCACGCATCCGTGTCCAGGTCAGAATGAATTCCCTGAGACCGTGGATACCCTGTTCTTTGTGTCCTTTCTGGGTTTCACCGGATTGTTCGCTGCACAGGCCGGGAGAGTCCTGATGTTCGGCCAGGGTGAGTCTGTCTCCGGCATGGGGAGACCAGGACGGATCGTTCAAAAACAGGATCTCGCCCACGCTGGTCTGTTCCCGGACTTCCTGAACAAGGATTTCCCCCTTGTACATGTCCGGATACAGGGCGTCCTGATGTCGGGCCTCACCGACGTTGCCGGCTATTGTCCCCGGCCAGACGAGAAATCGCATCCCTTCGGTAAGATCGAGATTGTTCCCCGCATTGATCAGGACCCGGTTGAGGGGGAGTGTCTCAAGAACCTTTGCCCCCTGCTTGAGAATATCCCTGTACGAGAAAGCCCGATCGCCGCCCGCGGTCTTGGCTGACAGGGCCGCCTTGTGGGCTTTCTCCATGATGATCCGGGCCTGTTCTTCGGGAGCCCGTCTGAATTGGTTGCCCAGCATATCCGCCGGGTAGTTGGCATAGCCCGCACTGGCGGTCAGGGTGATGGATTCGCGGGAAATAGGGCTTTCCACGGGAAGAGCAGCGATCGCCTCGGTCAGCTTGCAGGCCAGATCCCTGCATCTGCTGGGTGTTCCCTGGGGCCAGAAAACGATAAAGGCCGCCCCTGCAGTTCGGCAGGCGTGGGCATGGCTCGGGCAGGTCGCTTGAATAACCTTGCCGACATCGACGAGGAGGGTGTCTCCGAAACAATGCCCGAACCGGGAGTTGATCGAGGTGAACCGGTCCATATCCAGGTGGATAAGCCCGAAGCATCCCCGGTAGCCTGTGTCGGCACTGGAATCGGGACCCGGCATGATGGATGCGAGAACATTGGTGATTTCGGTTTCCAAAAGGGACTGGAGAAAATAATGGTTGTGCAGACCGGTGAGCGGATCGGTGATGGCTGCACGGTAGAGGCAGACCGTATCAAGGGCCAGGGCGGCTATGCTGGGAAGGGTGCCCAGAATGGGTGTCAATGCCTTTGTATCGATCCCTCTGGCCACAAAGATGCCCAGAAGTTTTTCGCCGGATTGCAGGGGGATGTGTACCAGGTCCTTTTCCATGAATGCCAGCAGGGTGGTGCTGCCATCGGTGGGGATCATGGGGTTGGGGATGGACGTGGGGAAGCGGAGCGCATGGGTCTTGAAAGTGAAACACTGCCCAAAGCAGGCTCCCAGCTGAGGCTCGTAGACGATGAGGTCTTTGCCTGTCAGGGTCGATGGATCTCTGGGAAAGGAGATGGTCGGCAGATGCATAGTCGGAGAGGATAAAGGAGACAGGTGAAAGAGGGATGAAATTTGACAAACCGGCTCCGTTTTTGCCCCAGGCCTTCGCCTTTGTCCAGCCCTTATGATTTTTTACCGCATGACAGCCTCTTTCCTACTGGTCGGATATCGGGTATACATTCTGATTGTTGTCGCGATGGCGATGATAGCCGTGGATCCGGTATATCCCTTTTCATCCTCCAACCCCTGCGAGGTTGTGTGCTTTACGTACAAATTTTTCAGCTTGGTCCCTTGGAAACCAATTGTTACCTGGTGTACAACGATGCCAACCAGGCCCTGGTCATCGATCCGGGAGGCGACCCCGCGAGCGTGCTTGCCTTCATGAAGGACCAGGGACTTGAACTGACTCACATCCTGAACACGCACCTTCATTTCGACCATATCGGGGGCAATGGGGCTCTCAAGGATGCAACCGGCGTGGAGATTCTTGCCGGAGAACCTGACAAGGATCTGCTCCAAAGCGAACTCGGAGGCGGGGGATTCATGGGCTTTCCCAAAACCCCGTCCTTCTCGTTCACCCCCCTTGCACCGGGCACCCATACGTTTCTGGGCGAAACCTGTCATGTTCTGGCCACACCGGGGCATAGTCCTGGAAGTTTGTCATTTTATTTTCCGAGTCTGGGCGCGGTTTTTTGCGGGGATCTCATTTTTTACAGGTCCGTGGGGCGGACTGATTTTCCCGGCGGGGACGAAAATGTCCTCAAGGAGTCGGCCTATGCAAAGATTCTCGTTCTGCCGGAGGATACAGTCATCTACCCGGGGCATGGTCCGGAAACCGATGTGGGCGATGCCCGAAAGAACAACCCTTTTTTCAGCGATTTTCAGCTGATATAGAGCGATACGAGGAGACTATGTCCAGAAAGATCGTCCTGGATCTTCGCAGCAGGTGCTGAGGGGTCGGGCAGGAGGTAGGTCTTTATCTCCAGTTCAATCAGGGACAGGCCGTGGAGGCCCTGGTCCAGGAACAGGCGCTGGCCCAGCTGCACAACGCCCTGGACCATTTGGGTGATTGGGGAATGCGTACCCGGGAAGAGGACGGATTCGTCCGGGCCCTGTTTTTCAAAAAAGACGAGTGTGGTGATGGGCGTGTCTGAGGTCGGGACTGATCAGGGAGTGATGACCGGACCTGCCATGCTTTTCGCCTGCAGTCCCCGAGGTGGAGGCAACTCCGATACCTCGACCCGTGCCTTTGCCCAGGGCATCGAGGATGCCGGAGGAACAAGCGAGATCGTGTATCTTCGCGACAAGATCATTATCCCCTGCAAGGGGTGCTCCCTCTGTGATCCATCCGGTACGTGCATTCTGGCCACTAAAGACGACGTGGAATCCCTGTTTGCCGCCCTGTTGCAGTCTCCCTTTGTTTTTTTTGCCTCACCTGTCTATTTTTATCATTTGCCGGCTCTGTTCAAGGGGCTTATTGATCGGGCCCAGAGTTATTATTTTCGCTCGGTGCATCAGGACAAAACGCTGGTCGATCTTCCCAGGCGCAGGGCCTATGTTTCTCTATGCGCCGGCCGTCCCCGGGGAGAGCGGCTCTTTGACGGGAGTCTGCTGACCTTGAAATATTTTTTGGATGTGTTCCGATTTTCTCTGCACGATCCCGCTTTGTTCCGGGCCATGGACGGTCCCGGTGATTTTGCGGCCGACAGGGATGCCCTGGATAGGATGCGCCTTCGTGGCCGCGAGGCGTGGAAAAATGTTCACGAGTGACAGGGACGGGATGACAAACGGATTGTTCGACCGAATGCAGGCTGTTTTTCAGCGCATCTCCCTGACAGCGGGGCGCAGGTGCCTGATCTGCGGGAAGCGGATTACACAATCTGACTCCCTGTTTCCGGAATTGTGCCCGACCTGTCGGGCAGAGCTTTATCCCCGAACCGGAGGGTATTGTCCCCAATGCGGGATCTGCTATGGATCTGAGAGCGACGATGTCTATGTGTGCTCAGCATGCAGACACTCGCCCCGGCCGTGGACCTCTGTGGGGTTTTTCAGTTCCTATTCCGGTCTGCTCAGAACAGTGCTCACCGATTTCAAGTTCAAGGCGCGATTGCCTCTGGTCACCCTTCTCGTAAAGATGCTTGAACAGGGATTTGCCGTCCATGAGATGCAGCCGGCGGATGTGATCGTGCCCGTTCCCCTGCATGTCAAACGGTTGCAGGAACGCGGATTCAACCAGAGTCAGGAGATGGCCCGACGGCTTGTTCCGATTCTGGCGGCCGACCTGGACGCCCGCTCGTGTATAAGGACACGCAATACCAGGGCCCAGCGCGGATTGGAGAAAAAAGCGCGGCACAGCAATCTCAAAGATGCCTTTGCGGTCAGGGGTGATGGGCTTACAGGAAAACATGTCCTCCTTGTGGACGATGTCATGACCACGGGATCGACTGTGGCGACCTGTGCGCGGGCCTTGCGCCGGGGCGGAGCCCGTCGCGTCGATGTTCTGGTTGTTGCCCGGGCCTAGGTTGTCGGGAAAACGCAAGAG
This sequence comes from Desulfoplanes sp. PS50, assembly GCF_053851535.1. Taxonomy (NCBI): domain Bacteria; kingdom Pseudomonadati; phylum Thermodesulfobacteriota; class Desulfovibrionia; order Desulfovibrionales; family Desulfoplanaceae; genus Desulfoplanes; species Desulfoplanes sp. PS50. The sequence continues at coordinate 77,700 of NZ_JBSPZA010000011.1, forward strand.
GGCTGGATGGAGGTGTTCGATAGTGAAACACAACCGGATTTGTTCTGTACAGGGATGAAAAAGTCCTTGACGGGGAGCGGAAAAAAGGACTAGTAGCCACGTTTCATTCTTTGGAGGTAACGAAAAATGTTCGCTATAGTTGAGACAGGTGGAAAACAGTTTCGAGTACAAGAGGGACTCACCGTCAAGGTATCCAAGCTGGATGTCGAGGCCGGTTCCGAGCTCTCTTTGGATAAGGTATTGATGGCCGGTGAAGGTGAGGATTGCAAGATCGGATCTCCTTATGTCGAAGGTGCCAAGGTGACCTGCGAAGTGGTCGACCATGGCAGGGACAAGAAGATCATCATCTTCAAGAAGAAGCGGCGCAAGGATTACAGAAAGAAGCAGGGCCATCGTCAGGATTTTACAACACTCAAAGTGACGGCGATTCAGGCATAGGAGGGCGGCACCATGGCACATAAGAAAGCAGGCGGTAGCTCCCGGAACGGTCGCGATAGTGCCGGTCAGAGACGGGGCGTCAAAAAGTTTGGCGGACAGCAGGTTCTGGCGGGAAATATTCTGATTCGTCAGCTGGGTACCAAGGTTCATCCCGGTAAGAACGTCGGCATGGGCAAGGATTTTACCTTGTTCGCTCTGTGTGACGGGGTGGTCGAGTATGAAAAGTACCGTCGCAACAAAAAGGTCAAGAACAGGGTGCATATTGTGCCCGCGTCGGCCTAGTTTCATTATTTTTCGTCGATTGTTCCAAGACCGCTCCAAGGGCTTTCCCTTTGAGCGGTCTTTTTGCTTCCAGAATGGCAGCAAGACGTTGTTGCCGTTTCGATCGTTTTTCAGGCATCATGGGCTCTGTTTTTTTCACACCGAGTCAGGCAAGGGCGTTCATGCTCTGCCCCTATGGGCCTGCGTGCCCATCAAAAAAAGTTCAAGAAGGTTTCTGACGCGAAACCGGTCAGGGACAACAGGATGAAAAAATCATGAGATTTGTGGATGAAGCCGAGATTCTCGTTCGTTCGGGAAAAGGCGGTGCCGGTTGCGCGTCTTTTCGTCGGGAAAAGTATATTCCCAAGGGAGGACCGGACGGTGGTGACGGGGGAAAAGGCGGTGACGTGATCTTCAGGGCCCGTGAAAAACTGCTCAGTCTGTACGATTTCAGGCACAAGCGGGTCTACGAGGCGGAAAACGGTCAGCCCGGTCAAGGCCGGATGTGTTACGGTCGGGCCGGACAGGACATGGTCGTGGACGTTCCCGCCGGAACCCTGATCTACCAGCTTGAAGAGGATGGCGGCGAGTCGTTGATCGCCGATCTGGTCCACGAAGGCCAGGAGGTCGTTCTGGTGGAGGGTGGTCGCGGCGGCAAGGGGAATACCCACTTCAAGTCTTCGACCATGCGAGCCCCCCGTTTTGCCCAGCCCGGTGAACCGGCCCAGGAGATTCGCGTCCGGCTGGAACTCAAGTTTCTGGCCGATGTGGGACTGCTGGGACTGCCCAATGCCGGGAAGTCAACCTTTATCTCCACGATCTCTGCGGCCCGCCCCAAGGTCGCCCCGTATCCATTTACGACCCTCAACCCCAATCTCGGTGTGGTCGTGGGTGACGATGGCCGGCGCATGGTCGTGGCCGATATCCCCGGTTTGATCCAGGGGGCCCATTCCGGGCAGGGATTGGGGCATACTTTTTTGAAGCATGTGGAACGTTCCCGGTTTCTGGTCCATATTTTGAGCGCCGAGGATATCTCTCAGGAAGATCCCTGGGCCGGGTTCGAGATGATCAATGAGGAACTTGGTAAGTACAAGACCTCGCTGACGACCAAAAAGCAGCTTCTCGTGGTCAACAAGGTCGATCTGCTTACCGAGGACGAGGTCGAGGCCCTTGCGCAGCGGGCCCGCGATGATGGCAGGGATCTCTTTTTCATCTCCGCCCTGCACGGGCAAGGGGTGGAAGCTGTGTTGTCCGCCATGTGGCAAGAAATGGAAACCATAAAAGGGTGACCCGGTATGTCCCGATCCGAATATGAGATGTGCAGCAGGACACGTCAGGATGTCTTTGCCCAGGCCAGGCGGGTCGTGATCAAGGTGGGCAGCGCGGTCCTGACCGGAAAAAACGGGCTGGACCTTCGGGTGGTCAATCGTCTGGCCGATCAGATCGCCGGACTCCACGATCGGGGAATCGATTTCGTGCTCGTTTCCTCGGGGGCTGTGGCGGCCGGATGCAGGGTGATGGGGTCCTGTCATGCGCGTCGGGATCTGGCCTATAAGCAGGCCACCTCGGCAATCGGGCAGAGCCGGTTGATGCATTTTTACGACGAGGCCTTTGCCCGATACGATACCGTGACCGCACAGGTTTTGCTCACCCGGGCCGATCTCCAGGATCGGGAACGGTTTCTCAATGCCCGGAATACCCTGTCCATGCTTCTTGGGTGGCGGGTCATCCCCATTATCAATGAAAACGACACCGTTGCGGTTCAGGAACTCAAGTTCGGGGATAACGATGCCCTGGCCGCCCTGATTCTCAATGCCGTGGAGGCGGATTTGTTCATCAATCTGACCTCGGCCGACGGGGTGTTCACGGACAATCCCCTTGAAAATGCCGATGCCTCTTTTCTGCCCTATATCGAGGATATCGGTTCACTCCCCCTCGAGGATATCTGTCGGGGCAAGACCGGAAGCGGCACCGGCGGGATGTACAGCAAGCTTCTTTCTGCCAGGCGGGCGGCCCAGATCGGGGTTCCAACCCTGATTTTGTCCGGCAGGACCCGTTTCGGACTGGAAAAGGTTTTTTCCGGTGAAGAGCTGGGCACCTGGATTATGCCCGAGGCCAGGTGCATCTCCAGGAAAAAATTCTGGATGGCCTACAATCTCGATCCAGCCGGTACCATTGTCATTGATCAGGGGGCAGTCCTCGCCCTGACAGACCACGGCAAGAGCCTGCTTCCGGCCGGCATAACCGAGGTCCGTGGCGATTTCGGCATGGGGGACATGGTCCGGATAGAGGATCAGTCCGGACGGTCCATTGGAGTCGGGGTGACCAATTACACGGCCGAAGAACTCGCATTGATCAAGGGGCGTAACACCTCTGAGATCGAGGCCATTCTGGGACACGCATCCTATCCCGAGACCATTCATCGGGACAATATGCTGCTCGATGCGGCCATATGAAGGATATTTTACGGTACGGATTGTTTGTACGTCCCCTCCTTGAGGACACAAAAAACGGGCGATTCATGAATTGTCCCTACGGAATTGCACCCTATCTTTTTTGTAACTATTCAGGTGCATTTCCCGGGAATCAGAATTGTAAATTTCAGAAATTTAAGAGATTTAAGAAATTACAGGCGGTTAGCGCGCAGGTCCTTAATTTCTAAAATTTCTGAAATCCTTAAATCTCTAAAATTTACGGGCTGGCACTCAAATTTAACATTACATTGCAGTCTGTTGCGCCTGATAAATTTTGACCTGAATAGTTACTCTTTTTTAATCTCTATTTTTTTTCAGGAGCATCCCATGTCCCAGCCAACCTACGTTCCGCCCTGCGTACTGACCATTGCCGGTTCCGATTCCGGCGGCGGGGCGGGGATTCAGGCGGATCTGAAGACCATGACCGTGCTCGGGACCTATGGACTCTCGGTGATAACCGCCCTGACCGCCCAGAATACCACGGGAGTGTACGGAATCGAACCGGCCTCGCCGGAATTTGTAGCCAGCCAGTTGACCGTGGTCCTCGATGATTTTCCGATCAAGGCGGCCAAGACCGGGATGCTTTTTTCCGCTCCGATTATCGAGGCTGTGGCTCCCCTTCTTGCGACGGTGGATTTTCCCCTGGTGGTCGATCCGGTCTGTGTCAGTCAGAGCGGACATCCCCTGCTTGAAGAAGACGCCATCGACGCCCTGAAGACGCATATTCTTCCCCTGGCCGCGCTGCTCACCCCCAACCGTCCCGAGGCGGAGACATTGACCGGGATGCGTCTATCTTCCAGAAAAGATATTGCCGTGGCCATTGAAAAACTTCTGGACATGGGGGCGAATGCCGTTCTTCTCAAGGGAGGGCATTTTCAAGGGGATATCATGGTCGACTGGCTGGGTATGCCGGGGATGGAGCCCATCGGGCTCGAGCACAAAAGGATCGACACGCACAACGCCCATGGCACGGGGTGTACGCTCTCGGCAGCCATTGCCGCCCACCTCGCTCGAGGACAACATCTCGAACAGGCTGTCACCCTGGGTCAGGAGTATTTGATCGCAGCCCTGGATACGGATTTCGATCTGGGCAAGGGGGACGGACCGACCAATCATCTGGCCCCGCTCGCGTCATGTTTCACATGTTGACACCCAACGGGTCCATGCTTACAAAGCCGTTTTTGTATTTGGCGAGAGTGGCGGAATTGGTAGACGCACTGGCCTTAGGAGCCAGCGGGCGACCGTGAGAGTTCGAGTCTCTCCTCTCGCACCAATACGGACACCCTGCAGGCCGGGGCTGATGCCCTGGTCGTTGCGTATATAAGGAGGAAATGTTTTTCATGGAATACACTGTCGAAGAAGTTACCCCGGTCAAGCGAACCGTCAATGTCGTGGTTCCCGAGGAAGAGGTCAATGCCTCCATCCAGGCGACTATCGCCCTGTACCGTCGGGATGTCGAGATCAAGGGATTCAGAAAGGGCAAGGTGCCTGCGAATATCATCGAAGGTCGTTTCGGCGAGAAGCTCTACAGCGAGGCCACCCAGGATCTGCTCAACTATCATATCAATACCATCCTAACCGAGATGGAAGTCACTCCCCTGGGGCGTTTGGACATGAATCCCAAGGGTGAGGAGCTCCTGGAAAAGGGGAAACCCTACGAATATTCCTTCTCCTTCGAGGTCGTACCTTCCTTTGATCTGCCCGATTACAAGGGGTTGGCCGTTGAAGAGGAAGAAGTGGTCATCAAGCCCGAAGAGGTGGATCAGGTCCTGGAGCGTATGCGCGAAAATTCCGCCACACTCTCCCGAGTGGAAGAGCATCGGACCGTCCAGGATGGTGATGTGGCCATGATCGACTTCCAGGGATACAAGGACGGTGAGCCCATCGAGTCTGTCAAGGCTGAAAGCTTTGAACTCAGGGTCGGCGAAGGCAGTGCCCTGGAAAGCTTTGAATCCATCGTCAAAAAGCTCAAGGCGGGGGAAGAGGGTTCCGGCATGGTGGTCTTTCCCGAAGACTTCCTGAACGAGGATCTTGCCGGTCAGGAAATAGAGATGAAGGTCACCGTGCATGCGATCAAGCTAAAGAAGCTCCCCGAGCTCAACGATGATTTTGCCAACCATGCCGGTGGATGCTCGACCATGGAAGATCTCCGGAACATGATCACCACCTCCTATGAGAGATCCCGCAAGGATCTGCACAAGAGTGAGGCCCAGAAAAAGCTCCTCGACGAGCTCAAGGATCAGGTGGAGTTTGATCTCCCGCCTGTGCTTGTAGAAGCCCACATCGATCAGAAGGTGGACACCTTGCGCCAGCGGACCGAGCAGCGGGGCAAGAGTCTCGAATCCCTCGGCAAGACCCCCGAAGAGCTGCGTGAGCAGTTCCGTGAGGAGGCCGAGGATATTGTCAAGTCCGAGATTTTTCTCATGGCCGTGGCCGAGGAAGAGGAAATCAAGGTTCAGCCTCAGGAAGTCGACTTCATGCTTCAGAAGATGGCCATGCAGACCGGCCAGGATTTCAACGCCCTCAAGGATTACTATGAGCAGAACAACCTGATGGTTCCCCTGCGTGACCGGGTTCTTCAGGACAAGGCCATGGACCTGATCTACGACAATGCTGAAGTGACCATGGTCCCCGCTTCGGAACCCGCTGAAGAAGCTGCCGACCAGGGCGACGCGTAAGACTCCCGTTGTTCAGCAACGTTCAGACCGGGGGGAAGGAAACATCTCCCCGGTCTTTTATTTTTCCTCCCTGCACGGTTCTTGTTCTCCCCGGCCCTTTGCTGTATTCATATGCAAAAGGCTTCATCATGATGAGACTCTCTGGCAATCAGTGAGCACCACAATTTTTACGCATTACGGTTCGGCTTATTTCCTACAATAATCTCAGTCGGTTGGAAATGGTCTGCAAACCATCCTTCCGATTGTCACTATTCCCTCATTCCTTTTTTCACGTTGTTTGCAGTACCCGGTTTCACGTGTACTTCATAGCGAACGAGCAGACCACATCCATCATAACGGAGGAACGCATGGTCACCAACAATGTACCCATAGTCATCGAAACATCGGGCCGCGGTGAAAGGGCCTATGACATTTATTCCCGGTTGCTCCGGGACAGGATCATCCTTCTGGGAACCCCCATCGATGACAATATCGCCAACCTCATCTGCGCTCAGCTCTTGTTTTTGGAATCGGAAAATTCTGAAAAGCAGATCAATATGTATATCAATTCGCCTGGAGGATCTGTAACCGCCGGATTGGCCATCTATGATACCATGCAGTACATTTCTGCCCCTGTGGCCACGTTGTGTCTGGGACAGGCCGCCAGCATGGGGGCGGTTCTTCTGGCCGGCGGTGAGGCTGGCATGCGATATGCTTTACCCCATAGCAGGATTCTCATCCATCAGCCCATGGGCGGGTTTCAGGGGCAGGCCACGGACATTGACATCCAGGCCAAAGAAATTATCCGGTTAAAGGCCACGTTGAACCAGATTCTGTCCAAGCATACCGGGGCCGATCTGACCAAGCTGGAAAACGATACTGACAGAGATTATTTCATGAGTTCCAAAGAGGCCGTCGCCTATGGCCTCATCGACGAAGTCCTGGCGAGCAGAAGCGAGATGAACGTCAAGGAATAGAGGAGAGTTATGGCTAAAAGGACGAATAAATCCGGAGAATTGTGTTGTTCATTCTGCGGTAAGCCCCAGGCTGATGTCACCCGGCTTATTGCCGGCCCGGACGTGTATATCTGTAACGAATGTGTCGCCCTGTGTGAGGAGATCATCATGCAGGACAACCCCGCTAAAGATGAATTTTTAACCGGCGAGATCCCCCGGCCCGACCAGATCCACGAGGATCTGAACGACTATGTCATCGGACAGGAGATGGCCAAGAAGATTCTCTCCGTGGCGGTCTACAACCATTACAAACGCATCAATTATCTCGGGGATGCCAACAGCGATGTGGAACTGGACAAGAGCAATATTCTGCTCGTCGGGCCCACGGGAAGCGGCAAGACCCTGCTGGCCCAGACATTGGCCAAGATTCTGAATGTTCCCTTTGCCATTGCCGATGCCACCACCCTGACCGAGGCCGGGTATGTGGGCGAGGACGTGGAAAACATTCTGGTTCAGCTGGTCCAGAATGCGGATTACGATCTCGAGGCAGCTTCCCGGGGAATCATCTATGTGGATGAGATCGACAAGATCGCCAGAAAATCCGAAAGCACCTCCATCACCCGGGATGTATCCGGGGAGGGAGTCCAGCAGGCCCTGCTCAAGATCATTGAGGGAACGGTCGCCAATATTCCGCCCAAGGGAGGTCGCAAGCACCCCCAGCAGGAGTTCATTCGTCTGGATACAAGCAATATCCTGTTCATCCTTGGCGGTGCGTTCATCAATCTCGAAAATATCGTTCAGCAGCGCCAGCAGGGCAGCGTGATGGGTTTTGGCGCCCAGGGCGTCGGGGTCAAGAAAAAGGCCGCGGAGTTGCTCAAGGACATCCATCCCGATGACCTGATCAAGTTCGGGATCATTCCCGAATTCGTGGGGCGGATTCCGATCATCACCTCTCTCGAGGAGCTCGACGAGTCCGATCTCGTCAGAATCCTGACAGAGCCCAAAAACGCCCTGGTCAAGCAGTATCAAAAGATGCTCGATCTCGACGGGGTCAAACTCTCTTTTACCCAGAACGCCCTGAAGGCCATTGCCGCCAAATCCATCCAGCGCAAGACCGGTGCCCGTGGCCTGCGCAATGTTCTTGAGTCGATCATGCTCGGGGTCATGTACTCCATCCCCTCCCTGGAGGGAGCCAAGGAGTGTCTGATCAACAGATCCGTGGTTGAAAACGGGGTTGAGCCGATCATTCTCTATGAAAAGCAGGCTCAAACAGCGTAACCACGGTTTTAGATTGCAGGTTGCAGGTGCCAGGCAGCGCCGTGTCAAACCCCAGCTGAATTCCTTTGCTTGACGTGGCGTTTGGTGATGGCGAAGCCGGTGCCACCTAAAACCTGAAACGTGAAACCTAAAACTCACATCCAAGAGGCATATGTCCACATTATATACTCCCTCACAGCCGGAAGATGATGCTCCCGTTCGGCAGTTTCCTCTCATGTCGTTGCGGGAGGTGGTCATGTTTCCCCGGGCGATCATTCCTCTGTTTGTCGGCCGCAAAGCCTCGATCAGAGCCATTGAAACGGCCCTTGAAGAGCACGGCAAGGAGATTTTTCTTGTTGCCCAGCGGGATGCCAATATAGAAGATCCTTCTCCGGATGATCTCTACGATGTCGGTACGGTGAGCAAAATCCTGCAGATGCTCAAACTACCCGACGGAACGATCAAGGTTCTTTTCGAGGGGTTGTACCGGGCTCGGATTGATGAGATCGACGACATGGGCAATTCGGTTCCCCTGGTCGAAGTATCGGCCCTGCCCGAGGTGGATACGCGCACTCCAGAATCCGAGGCCCTGGTACGTGCAACCCAGGATGCTCTCAAGGAGTACGCCAGAATCAACCAGAAACTGGCCAAGGAAAGTATTCTGGCCATTTCCACCCTCAATTATTCCGGGCGACTGGCTGATTCGGTGATGCCTCACCTGCGTCTGGATTTTCAGAAGAAGCAGGCCGTCCTCGAGGAACTCCATCCTGTGGAACGGTTGGAAAAGGTCTACTCCTTTTTGCAGGAAGAGATCGAGGTCTATGGTCTGGAGCGCAAGATCAAGACCCGGGTCAAGAAGCAGATGGAGCACAACCAGAAGGAATACTATCTGGGTGAACAGCTCAAGGCCATCCACAAGGAGATGGGGCACGACCATGATCCCCAGATGGAGCTCAAGGAGCTGGAAGAACAACTCGAGTCCATGGACATGCCCGAGACGGCCCGTGAACGGGGCAGGGAAGAGATCAAGAAGCTGCGTCGTATTCCGCCTTCCTCGGCGGAACACGGGGTGATCAGAAATTATGTGGACTGGATCTTGAGTCTGCCCTGGAATCGACTAGAGGAGAGTGAGATCGACATCCATGAGGCGCAGAAGATTCTGGACGAAGACCATTACGGCCTCAAGAAACCCAAGGAGCGTATCCTCGAGTATCTGGCCGTCCAGGCCCTGGTGGACAGGATCAAGGGGCCGATTCTCTGTCTGGTCGGTCCTCCCGGGGTCGGGAAGACCTCCCTGTCCAAATCCATTGCCCGTGCCATGGGCCGTGAATTTGTTCGTCTTTCCCTGGGAGGTGTGCGGGACGAGGCCGAGATCCGGGGCCACCGCCGAACCTATGTGGGTGCCCTACCCGGAAAGATCCTCCAGTCCCTGAAGCGGATTTCCTCCAACAATCCGGTCTTCTGCCTGGACGAGGTGGACAAGATGAGCACGGATTTCAGAGGGGATCCCTCGGCCGCCCTGCTCGAAGTCCTCGATCCGGAACAGAATTACGCCTTTAACGACCATTACCTGGATCTCGACTATGATCTGTCCAGGATTTTCTTTATCACCACGGCCAACACCCTGTCCTCGATTCCCGGTCCCCTGCAGGATCGGATGGAGATCATCGAGATCCCCGGATATCTGGAAACGGAGAAAACCTGCATTGCCATGGATTTTCTGTTGTCCAAGCAGCTCGAGGCCAACGGTCTGGCGGATGTCTCCGTGAACATGTCCAAGGGGGCTGTTCAGGAGATCATTCGCCGATACACCCGTGAGGCCGGGGTCCGAAATCTCGAACGGGAGATCGCTTCGGTCTGTCGGAAGATTGCCCGCAAGATCGTGGAAGACAGAAGTCGTGCCGAAAAAACCGTTTCAGTGACCAAGAGCAATGTGCACTCCTATCTGGGTGTGCCCAAGGTACACCACGGCGTGGGCGAGGATACCCCCCTGGTCGGGGTGTGTACGGGACTTGCCTGGACCCGTGTCGGTGGTGAACTTCTCTTGGTGGAGGTCGCCTTGATGCCGGGATCGGGCAAGATCGAGATCACCGGTAAACTCGGAGATGTCATGCAGGAGAGTGCCCGGGCCGCACTCAGTTATATCCGTTCCCGGGGAGAGATGTTTGGATTGCGCTCGGATTTTTACAAGGAAATCGATATTCACGTCCACGTACCCGAAGGGGCCACCCCCAAGGATGGTCCTTCTGCCGGAGTCACCCTGGCCACGAGTCTGATTTCCGCGTTGTTGCATATTCCGGTGCGACACGATGTGGCCATGACCGGTGAAATCACCCTGAGGGGCAGGGTGCTGCCCATCGGAGGGTTGCGCGAGAAACTGCTGGCCGCCCATCGGGGAAGGATCAAGAACGTGATTATCCCGGCAGACAACGAGGCCGATCTCAAGGAGGTTCCCGAGGCCATCTTGAAGGACATCGAGATCACCAGCGTGGAGCATCTCGACGATGTCCTGTGTAGAGCCCTGGTGGACACCTCGGCTGAAACCCTGTTCTGCGGCAAGGGACATATGGTGCCTCTCGCGTCCACCCTGTTCCAGGACGATACCCGGGTCCAGCCCCAGTGAACGCTGTCATTCGATCTGTTTTCTCAATCATGAACCACCGGGCATCTGGAACACGATGCCCGGTTTTCCTTTGCCGGCATTGAGTCGGCTTTTTTTATGACAGGCCCAGGCCTGGTCAGTATTTTTTGGAGTTCCCGCGTTCATGTCCGATCATGCCAACCAGATCACCCGGAACGCCTCGGTCGTGGCCGGGGCGACCCTGCTCAGCCGGATCCTGGGATTTGTCAGGGATCTCACCGTGGCCTTTGCCCTGGGCGCAGGGCCCCTGGCCGATGCCTTTTTCGTGGCCTTCAGGCTCCCAAACCTGCTGCGCCGTTTGTTCGCCGAAGGTTCCCTGACCATGGCCTTTGTGCCTGTGTTCACCCGAACCAGACAGGTCCAGGGAGACGAGCAGGCCTTTACCCTGGCCAGGTCGGTCCAGGTGTGGCTGCTGATCATTCTGGGAGCGATCGTTCTCCTGGCCATGTTTTTTGCCCAACCCATCACCCTGCTGGTCGCCCCGGGATTTTCCCGATCTCCCGAATTGCTGGCCACGACAGCCACTCTGGTCCGGATCTGTTTCCCCTATATTGTATTTATCTCGGCCGTTGCCCTGTGCATGGGGATCCTCAACGGCATGAATCATTTTCTGGCCCCGGCCCTGGCCCCGTGTATGCTGAATATCGTACTCATTGTTGCGGCACTTTCAGCAGTGGTCATGGGCTTTGCCGTTCCCTATGCCCTGTCCTGGGGAGTGCTTGCTGCCGGAGCTGCCCAGTGGTTGGTCCAGCAACCGGTTTTGCGGGGGAAAGGGTTCAGGTGGCTGGGACCGGTTCGGCTGCAGGATCCCGGAGTCAAACGGATCGGCCGGCTGATGCTCCCGTCGGTCTTTGGCTCGGCAGTCTATCAGGTCAACATCCTGCTTGGAACCATGCTCGCCTCGTTTCTGCCCCTGGGAAGCATCTCCTATCTGTACTATGCCGACCGGCTGGTCCAGTTTCCTTTGGGTATTTTTGGCGTGGCCATTGGTACGGCCGCCTTGCCCTCCCTGTCGGGACTGGCGGGCATGATGGATTGGAAGGGGTTTGGACGCGGGTTGTCTTCGTCTATCAATCTGACCCTTTTCATCAGTCTGCCCGCGGCGGCCGGCCTGGCCGGCCTGGCCGTACCCATTGTGAGCCTGCTGTTTGAGCGCGGTGCCTTTGCCGGGCCGGCTGTGGAGCAGACGGCCATGGCCTTGCAGGCCTATGCCGTGGGGCTTCCCGCCTTTTCCTGCGTCCGTCCCCTGGTGGCCGCGTTTTACGCCCTGGAGGATACCAGGACCCCGGTCTGGATCGCTGTCGTGTGTCTGGTTCTCAATATTTCTCTCGGTTTGATACTGATGCAATTCTATGATCATGTGGGGTTGGCTGCGGCCACCAGCTTGGCCTCCTGGGCCAATGTGATCCTTTTGATCTGGGCCCTGGGCCGCAAATCCTATCTGGATCGGCTGAATCCCTCTTCCGCCCTGGGCAAGATCCTTTTTCTCAGCGGGTGTATTCTGGTTGGAACCCTGTTGACGGCGGGCCATGCGCTGGTCGCCTTTGTGCTCATCCCTGTCTGGGTGATGGCGTTCATGGGATTGGCCGTGATCTGGAGGGTGCCCGAGGCGTCCATGTTGTTGGGGGCGGTGCGTCGAAGAAAAGGATAGCCGCCACCGTATAGTTGGATGGATGCGGGGCCGGTTTGATCGGAGTTCCCAGGATAAACCATCCGCCGCTCACATTTGCAGAGTCATGACCATGACCATTGAACAGGCAAGAAACTTTTTCCCCCGAGGGCTCATGCAGCCCGAGACCGGGTTCCGCTTTGCCGTGGACGCATTGCTGCTGGCCTGTTACGCTCGTCTTAGGAAGAACGAGTGGGTCCTGGATCTGGGAACCGGGTGCGGGGTGGTCGGGCTGGGGCTTTTGCTGCGTCACGGATCGTCGAATATTCGCATTGTCGGGCTGGATAGGGATGAGAACATGGCTTGTTTCGCCCTGGCCAATGTGCGGTCCCTGGGGTTCGAGGATCGCATGGGGATCGTCAGGGGGGATGTGTGCGATGCGCCCCGGATGCTCCCTTTGGAGCGAACTGACGTGGTGGTATGCAATCCTCCCTACCGTGAGACCGGCAGGGGCAGGGCCTGTTTTCGGGAATCACGCAACCAGGCCCGTTTTCTGGTCGCTGCCTCTCTGGAGGCGTTCGTGGCCGCGGCCGGACATGTACTCAAGAACCGCGGCCGGATGTATATCGTGTTCCTGGCCGAGGGATTGGATCGTTTGTTCGCGGCCATGCAGCAAAGTCGCATCAGGCCCAAGCGTGTCCTGCCGGTTCACGGAAGGATGGGTGATCCGGCCCGGCTCGTTCTGGTGAAAGGACGCAAAAACGGGGGCCAGGGGTTGGTTATGGAGAGTCCCTTGTTCCTGTACGGAACCGGTGAAAATCGGGATCGGATCACTCGGGAGGCTTTGGCCTTTTGTCCGTTTCTGGCCTGCAATGTGGGCCGTTGATCCGCTGTTTTCTACGGGTTTTCCTATAGATTGATCTCTTCAATGACTTGGGAGGTGTAGTCGTGATGCAAACAAGACCTATGCCCATGCACGGTCTGTGTGTCGTCATTTTTGTCTGGATGCTTGTGGGCTCTGTTCCATTTGTCCATGCCCAGCTGAAAAAACCTCTGGTTCTCATCGACCGGGAAGAGGCGATTTCCGTGGCTGCCACGGTGACGTCCGAAGCCTATCCGGACGCAGACACGGTTGTGGTCGCCAGCCATACCCGGGTCGAGTATCAGGAAGACGGAACCTATGTGCAGCGGGATGAAGCCTTTCACAAGATTCTGACCCAGGAAGGGGTGGAGTCCATGCGATCGTTGTCCTCATGGTTCACCATCCCCTACAACACCACATGGTTCGACGGGGTCGAGATCATCCGGCCCGATGGAACCGTTGTCTCTGTGGACATCGAGGCCAACGCCCGGGTGATGATCGACCGCCGCCAGATGGATGCGAACATCTACAATCCCAACGACAAGATCCTTAAACTGAACCTTCCGGATCTCCAGGTCGGGGATCTGGTTCATTATACCATCGAGGATATTTTTTCCAAGGTTCGGACCCCCGGCAGCTTCAGTGATCTGATTCCCTTTGAAACCACCTCGCCCATCATCCACAAGGTCCATACACTGGTCGGGCCTGCCTCTCTCCCATTGGCCCGCATTGCCGTCAGGGATCAGGTCGGAGACACCCTGACCCATAGTGAACAACGGATTGGCGATCAGATCGTCCATGTCTGGGAGGGGCAGCATATTCCCCAGGTTTTCCCCGAGCCGGACATGCCTTCGTTCCATACGGTTGCCCAAAGGGTCCTGGTGAGTACCATTCCGGATTGGGAGTGGATTTCCCGGTGGTATTGGGAGCTCTCCAAGCCCCATTTGGACCGGGTCACCGGGCCCATGCGGGAGCAGGTTGCTGAACTTGTCAGCGGTCAGGACGATCCCATGGAGCGGATCAGGTCCATTTTCACCTGGGTATCCCAAAAGGTCCGTTATCTGGGATTGACCCTCGAGGAGACCGCTCCGGGTTACGAACCCCATCCCGTGGACATGACCTTTGAGCGTCGGGCCGGTGTCTGCCGGGACAAGGCTGCTCTGCTCGTGGCCATGCTCCGATTGGCTGGATTCGAGGCCTATCCTGTCCTGATCATGTCCGGTCCCAAAAAGGATCCCGAGGTTCCCCAGCCCTTTTTCAACCATGCGGTCAGCTGTGTACGCATGGATGACGGAACCATCGTGCTCATGGATTCCACGGATGAGCACGCCCGCGAATTGTTCCCCCCCTATCTGAACAATTGCAGCTACCTGGTTGCCAGCCCCGAGGGTGATCCCTTGAGGACCAGTCCGATCATTCCGGCCAGGGACAATATGCTGACCATCGAGACAACGGGCCGACTCGATACGAATGGAACCCTTGAAGCGGTCACCAGGATGCATTTTAACGGGATCAACGACAGTGCCTATCGCGGTTTTTTTGCCCGCGCCCCCAGGGAAAAGCAGCGGTCCTATTTTGAAAACGTTCTCAAGAAGGGATATCCCGGTGCTGAATTGTCCTCTCTGGACATTTTTCCCGAAAATATCATGGACACCTCCGAGACATTGACCGTCAATCTCGGCTTCAGCATTCCCCATGCTCTGGTGGGCAAGAAAGATACCTGCATGCTTCCCCTGCCTCCTCTGGGTCGCCATGTGGGTGTGCCCAGGATGCTCATCGACAAGATGGGGCTTGAAAAGCGGCGTTTCCCCGTATTTACCAAGTACGCCTGCGGGGTGGACGAAACCGTGCGCATCGATCTGGACGAGGGCATGGATTCTTTACTCAGCGCGCCTGCTCCCCTGCGTTCCCGGTCTCGGGAAACGGATTTCGTCCGTACCTTTCGCGTGGCAAACGGGACCCTCGAGGCCCGCTATCTGTTTACCCTCAATCTTCCGGAATATTCTCCGGACGAATATCTTGATCTGAAAAAGAGTCTGTCCCGGCAGGAAGTTGAAGAACGGGCAGCGTGTTTGTTCGCTGCGCCCCAAAAGCCGTCCGAGCCTGCTGACTGGTATGGCTTGTTTGAACCCGATGTCGTGATTCTGGATCACGAGGTGGATGTGTATGTTCAGGACGAGCAGAGCTGGGTGCGGCGCGATCATGTGCGCCAACAGATTCTCACCTATGCGGGGATGAAAAAAAACAGCGAGATCCAGGTGGACTACACCCCGCCCTATGAGCAGGTGGAGATCCTTGATGCCACGGTCATTGGCACAAACGGATCGATCACCACCATCGAGCCTCAGGAAATCAATCGCATGGACGCCCCCTGGGTGGGCGAGGCACCCAGGTATCCTGCCGCCAAGACGCTGGTGGCAGGGCTTCCCGGCGTGGAACCCGGATCTGTCGTGGATTACATTGTGGAGCAACGGGTGCAGCAGGCTGACTGTTTTGCGGTCAGGGAGGTCATCTCGGGTGAATATCCGGTTGTTCGCAAGACGATTCGGGTGCATCTTCCCAAGGCCATGCAGGTACGCATTCTTGCCCCTGATCAGGGATGGGGGCTGTCCCGGCAGTGGGTCAGAGGGCCTGAGTCGATTATCGAGCAGACACGCGCGGAAGAAGACGGCATGGTGACCCATACCTTTTCTGCCCACCGGGTTCCCCCGGTTGTACAGGAAAATGATCTCCCTCCGGCGTATGCCTTTCAACCGTTTGTCGCCCTGACCTCGGGGACATGGCCCCATCTGGCCCGGCGGATAGGGGGCCATTTGGAACGGGCTGCTCGTGAAGGCACACAGGCGGCCGCCTTGGCCCGGGATCTGGTCAAACACGCATCAGCAGACGTCGATAAGGTACGTATTATCCGGGATTATGTGACCAAAAATATCGCCTTGAAGGGACCGAAAACCACTATCTATCCCATTGAGCGAGCCTTTGGGGCGGACATGGTTCTGCAGGCCGGATACGGGTGTTCTGCTGATCGGGCGGTTGTCCTGCACACCATGCTCGACTCGGTGGGGCTGGATCCGGTTTTTGTGGTGGCGGGAAATGCGCCGCCGGTTCGTGCGCTGCAGGATTTCATGCGCGTATTCGTCTCCCGTGACTGGCTGGATCAGGTCCTTGTCCGGGTGCACGTCGATGGGCGGGACATCTATCTGAACGATACCGATGAATATGCGGTTCTTGGGAGTACGACCCTGGAAGGTCGGCTCGGACTGGTACTGCCCTCGGGAGAAATGACGACCATCACGGTCGGTGCAGGCATGAGGGACGGCATGGAAGTCGACTACGTTCTTGATCTTGAAGCCGACGGCGATGCGTTGGTCAGCATAGACCGGGTTTTCAGGGGATCCATGTACGATGATTCCCACAAGATGTTCGCTGAGATGTCCCCAGAAATGGCGGATAGGTATCGTCAGGAGCAGGCCAGTCAGGTCAGCCTGAACGGGGTGATGACCGGATATGATCAGGACTTTTCCAGCTATCCGGGCCGGGAGACCATGGCCGTCAGGGTCGAAAACCTGGGAACCCGTCAGGGAGAGTTTCTCTATCTGGATCTTCCCGGGATGATTGCGGAATTATCCGGCGTGGATGGTCGAACCCGGACAACGCCCCTGTACCGTGACATGGACAGAGAGCTGGTCAACACCCTTCGGATCAACTTTCCAGAAGGGGCTGAACGCATTCTTGTTCAACCGGCCGGGGATTTCTTCATTCCCCTTGGTGATCAGGGATATGTTCGGGTGCAGACCCGCATTCTGCCCTCGCGGTCGGGAAAACTGGCCCATGTCCCGCCCCAGGCCCTGGAGGTCGAGATCCGCGCACTTTCCAGGCCCATGGTCATCGAGCCGCCAGCCTACGGGCAATTGCGTCGTGCCGAGGACATCCTGGTGGAAAACGCACGGGGAACCCTGGTTCTGGATATGGAATGAACAGGTAGTTTCCCTTCAAAGCACAAAGAACCGCCAGGCAGTATGATTGCCCGGCGGTTCTTTCAGATTTTCGCAGGAGATCACGAGATCCGGTTCAGGTGTGTTCCTTGAAGATATTCGTGGCCCATTGCCGGATATTTCGGCGTCCCAGAACTCCCGGGGTAGATGGATTCCACTTGGACCAGCGTGTTGCAATGGGCGGCATCAATACACTGCAGGAGTCGGCATTACAATTTTTTGGGTTCGGTAGGGTTGTCGGGGTTGGAAGATTTTTTCTTGGTTGGTCTGGATCGTCCCTGGACCAGACAGCCTATGCCGGCCAGAATGAGAAGGCCGATCAGAGCGGTGTTTTTCAGGTCTTCGAACCTGGTGAGCAGAACCCCACCCCCGATCAAGAGGGCAAGGACAAAGACAGCGGTGAAAAGAGTGTGTTTGTGGTCGTTGTTCATGGATTGTCACTGCAAAAAGGTTAGCGTCGTCTTCTGCCCTTGCCGCTCCCGCCGCCTCGTCGACCACGTGTGCCAGGACCTGTGCTGTTGCGACCGCGGTTCGAGAAAACTCCGTTGCGATACAGCCAGTAGACGGCATAGATGATCGCCCCAAAGATAACCAAGCGCGGAGAGATGATCAAGAGAATGATAAGCGCAAGGGCCACAAGGGGATGGATGCCCATGCGGTTGAGAGCGTTCTGTACCGAGCGCCATATGGTGGAGGGATAGCGTTGCAAATTATTCTTGTACGGCATGATTGGTTCCTCATTATCCCCCGAACGGATGGATCGGAAGAGTATGTTGAAAGGAAAAAATTAGTGGTAACTAACTTGAGGCCGTTGTCAACCCTTGTTCGGGTGGTCATCAGGGCTGATTTGTTCTCATGGCCGGCTTGCCCCATTCCGGGCGCTTTGAAACTCCCTCGCGGGCCTCGTACCATCAAGCCGTTGCTCCATAAGAACATGGTTTTTCGGCAAAAAGTCCGGCAACGG
>NZ_JBSPZA010000012.1:0-84150 GCF_053851535.1 Desulfoplanes sp. PS50
CTCGGAAGTTAAGCCCTCCAGCGCCGATGATACTCCGGTTCTAACCGCGGGAAAGTAGGTCGTCGCCAGGACTTCTTTTTTCAATCACCAAAGAGCCCCCACATCAAACGATGTGGGGGCTCTTTGGTGTCTGGAGAATCATTCCGAAGCCATCTTGACCAGTTTAGGATAAAAAAGGCCAATAGTCTCAACAAGTTCGCTTTGTGCAGACATCACTTGGTGAATATCTTTGTAGGCCATGGGGGCCTCATCGCATCCGGCCGAGATCAGGGTTACATGGTGTTTGTCCAGTTCGTTCTGGATGTCCGACCAGGAAAACCGCTGCTTAGCCTGTTTGCGGCTCATGCATCGCCCGGCTCCATGGGAGGCCGAACTGAGGGAGAGGGGATTTCCCAGGCCACGCACAATGTATGCAGGCATGGTCATAGATCCCGGAATGATTCCATGCATGCCTTTACCAGCTGGTGTTGCTCCCTTGCGGTGCACAATGACCTCTTTTCCTTGATGGATCTCTTTCCAGGCGAAATTGTGGTGGTTTTCCAGACTTGCCAGGGCGAACCTGCCGAGACGGCCGAGAATACCTGTGTGCATCAATTCATGGTTCGCCTTGGAATAGCCACCCATGAGTTCCATGGCTTTCCAGTATTCCCGGCCGAGTTCGCTGTCCATGTCCAGCCAGGCCAGGTGAGCGAGCGATTTGGGCAGCTCAGGATGCATTTCCCGGGCATATCGGCTGTAATACGAAGCGATTTCCCCTCCAGTTCCCCTGCTTCCACTATGACTTAACAAAGCCAGGTAGTTTCCCGGGGTAATTCCGAATGCTCCATGTTCGAGCTCGAGAATTCCGAATTCAACAAAATGGTTCCCCGCCCCGCTGGTCCCAAGCTGATTCCATGCCTTGTCCTTGAGGCCTTTGGTGATTCGCGAGAACGACCAATCTTCATCCATGACGGGATGGTTCTTGGGGGGTGAAAATGTACTGCCCACCCCGAATCGTGTTTCCTTTTCAATAGCCTGGATAAGCTTTTCTTGGTTGATTTCCAGGAGCTGTAAGTCTGTATCGATGACGCTCAGGCGCATTCGACAGGCGATGTCCATGCCCACGGCGTAGGGAATGACAGCCTTTTCGCAGGCAAGAACCCCACCAATGGGTAGACCATAACCGACATGGGCATCGGGAAGCAGGGCTCCCTGCACGGAGATCGGCAGACTGCATGCGTTTTCCATTTGCTGGACTGCAGCCGGATCGAGGTCATCTCCCCATGAGGCATAGGGCGCCGGTCTATCCCGCGGCACAAAAGTTTTTTGTGCCCTTTCCTTTTCCACAAGCATGGTTGCCAGAGGACCGAAAAGGTCATGGCCGCACCATGAATGCGGATCGTTGAGGATATCATTGATGGCAATGCGAATGGATTCTTTGTCCATGCCCTGAGCAGCTGCCTTTTTGGTTGTGCCTGTGGCTATTTTGCTGATTTTTCCTTTGGGAAGCCCCATTTTTATCAATTCGCCTGATCGCATGGCTGGATTCCGGTTATGGTTTTGAAAGGGCCCCTTCATGACTGCACAATGGTATGTAGAGTTCGTGAGCTGGCGTCAAGATTGCCGCAGCCAGGTTTTGCCCAATCTTTTTTTGGGGGTATCAAGGTCAGTTATCTCTGACATCACCGCTTCTGGTGCTCATTCCTGCAGGATGCATGATCCACAGGAACTTCCGGTGCCCTGGCATTTCGAAAAGGTGAATCCTCCTGGTAAAAATTTGTTTCGGTTTCCTTGACACGGTTCCCGCTTGGACCTAGGACCACTGCCTGCTACAGCTATCATTTTTACATCATTTTGTATTGTATGGTTTTTTTCAACTGAGGAGTTGTTTCGATGAAACGAGAACAATGGGGCACCAGGGTGGGGTTCATCCTGGCTGCAGTTGGTTCGGCCATCGGTCTTGGGAATATCTGGCGATTTCCCTATATCACCTATGAAAATGGCGGAGGTGCTTTTCTGATCCCCTATTTTTTCGCCATGCTCACGGCCGGTATTCCGTTCATGATTCTGGAATTCGGTATAGGGCATAAATGGAGGGGATCTGCGCCCAGAATTTTTGCCACCCTTTCAAAAAAATGGGAATGGCTCGGCTGGTGGCAGGTTGGGGTCGCGTTTACCATTGCGGTCTATTATGTGGCGGTTGTTGCCTGGTCCATTGTTTATTGCTGGCTCTCTTTCACCCAGGGGTGGGGGGAGAACACCAGTGATTTCTTTTTTAAAAGTTTTCTTCATCTTTCGGGAAGTCCGACTGAAATAGGCACCATTCAATGGCCTATTTTGGGGGCGATTACCTTTTCCTGGCTTGTCTGCTGGTTTTTTCTCTATCGGGGAGTGCGTACGGGAATCGAGACAGCGGGCAAGATCTTCATGCCGCTTCTTTTTTTCATGGTCATTCTGTTCATGGGAAGGGCCGTATTGCTGCCCGGGGCGAGTAACGGGCTGGAATGGTTTCTTAAGCCCGATTTTTCCCGGATTCTGGATTACAAGGTCTGGGCGGCAGCTTATGGTCAGATTTTTTATTCCCTGAGTATTGGTTTCGGGATCATGCTTACCTATTCGAGCTATCTGCCCAAGAAGTCCGACATCAACAACAACGCCTTCATCACCGTGTTTATCAATTGCGGATTCAGCATGATCGCCGGGTTGATGATCTTTTCAGTCCTTGGATATATGGCTGCTCAGCAGGGCGTACCTGTTTCGGAAGTGGTTACCTCTGGTGTGGGCTTGGCCTTTGTTACCATCCCCCAGGCCATCAATCTTCTGCCGGCGCCGGTCTTTTTCGGAAGTCTTTTCTTTCTGGCTCTGGTTTTTGCCGGGCTGAGTTCGGAAATATCCATCTGTGAAACAGTTATTTCTTCGCTGATTGACAAGTTCGGATGGAATCGGAAGATCGCCGCTACCATCTTTTGTGCTGTGGGCTTTGGCGTAAGTATTGTATTTTCAACAAGTGCCGGGCTTTTGATCCTGGATATCGTTGATCATTTCGCCAATAATTATGGAATTCTGCTCGGTGGATTTCTTGAGATTGTTTTTCTGTCCTGGCTGCTCAATCTCGAAGATGTCAGAACCTACGTCAATTCCATCTCGGATTTTACCGTTGGGGGCTGGTGGAATATAAGCCTCAAGTACGTGACCACCTTTTGCCTTGGCTACATGGTCATTGCCAATCTGGTCAGCGATTTTTCCCAGCCCTATGGCGGATATCCAACCAGTTCCCTGTTCTATTTCGGCTGGCATCTTCTCGAATTGACTCTGTTGCTGGCACTGATCATGCATTTCAAACCATCAGCTTCCGAAGTCCAGCCCGTCAATGTTTCCTGTCAGGGAGGTCATCACTAATGTCTACATCCGCAATCATTATGCTGGTCCTTGGATTGACCATCACCTGGGGAGGCGCTGCCGTGTGCATTTCCAAGGCGATGAAGAAAAAATAGAGATATCGTAGCAGTTCGACAACACATCACAAGGCCCCTGGTGTCATCACGCATCAGGGGCCTTGTGATGTGTCACGTGCGGGAAAGATTTTTGCAAACCAGTAAGCATCGATATGCCGTACAGAGGCCTGCATTCCAGGGAGCGGGAGTCTGCAAAGGGCCTGCAGAGCGGTCAGGATCCGGGCGCTGCTTTCGCTGCTTGTGCGTCTGAATAGACCAGGAGCAAAACGGCTCCCAGGATGGTCGAGACACCAAGATAGCCCAACAGGGTGAATCGTTCTCCCCACCAGAAATAGGCCATGACCCCGGCGACTACGGGCTCCAATGTGGCCACGACCGCGGCCTTGGATGCGTCGAGGTGTTTGAGCCCGATACAGTAGAAGGTGTAGGCTCCAAAGGTCGTTGCCAGGCCCAGGAAGAGGACCGCACCACAACCGATCAGGGTCATGGGGTGGAAATCGATCCACGGGATCAGTCCCAGCAATCCCACGGGAAGGGTGTAGGCAAAGATGGTGTGGGTCGGGTAGATGTTCAGGTAGTGTTTGCCGAAGATATAGTACAGGGCGTAGCTTAAACCGGCGACCAGACCGGCGGTAATCCCGAGAGAAGTGACATTGATGGTCTGACCGGATGATGAGCCAAAACCGACACCGATGACCCCGGCGATGGTCAGAAAAACGCAGACAAGTTTCATGGGTGTCAGGGTTTCCTTGAGAATCAGCCGCGCCAGGATGGCCACCCAGGCAGGTGCTGTATACAGAAGAACCGCAGCCAGGGCGGCTCCTCCGCTCTGAACGGCGATTTGATAGCTACCGAAAAATACGGTTACCCCGAGGAATCCGAATCCCACGATCATGGGAAGATCGTGCCTGGCGACCGTGTATTCCTTTTTCCATCCGGCCTGGACAAGAAAGAAGAGCCAGCCGAATCCTGCCCGCCAAAAGGCGACCTCCAGGGGCTCCATGCCCTGGGTGAAGGCAAGCTTGGAAAAAGGCCCCAGGCATCCCCAAAGGGTGGCGGCTGCGACTATGGGAAGAACTCCCCTGATGATCATTGTCTCTCCTTGTGATCCGTGTGCAAATGATGAATTAAAGGTAGTTACGAAGAGTCGGGAATGCGGGCAAGGGAAATCTTCTGCGCTCAATCAGAAGCTTGTGCCCGACTGCCAGAGGTGATTGGTGCTATGAGCCTATGTTCAGGCTGGTTTGCCCCTTTACCTGTGGGGCTGATGGTCGTAAGAGCCTTTTTTGTCGCTTGGCTGACTATGGATAGACGACCAGCTATAATGGAAGAACACGTATGGGAAAAAAGACGAACAAGGAAAAACGAGAGCGTCGGGCAGCAGAATCGGTCATGGTCGAACAATCTCGGACCATGCAGCGCAACACTGTCATCTATTATTGTATTCTTGCCGGGTTGTTCCTTCTTTTGCTTTTCGAAGTGTTCAATATCGTGTGACCCGTATGTTTTGACAACGTATCCCGGGCTGTGTCGCAACGTGTGTTTGCTGTGGCCTGTCTGATGAAATGTCTTTGAGCAGCTATTTCATTCGGGCCTTTCGGGGACCGGGAAAGCGGGATCGGAAAGATGGGCACGGCTCGCCGTGCCCCGACGGATTTTGGTCGAATCGCGGGATCGCCAACCATCACAAGGAGTTCCAATGCTAGAAATGACCATTGAAATGATCGAACGATTTCTTTTGAAGACACTGCCCGGCACTGTCAGGCTGACCGGGGTCGGGGAAATAGGATCGCTCGATGAACAGGGGATGAAGGATTTCGGATATGGCAAGCCCCTGCTCGTTTCCTATAAGCAGGACGGCGTTGCCAAACAGGCCGTCATCTCCTCCATGCGCGGTGACAAATACGGCCATCAGTTTTATTGGGACAGGGCAGCCATTCTCATGTTCCAGTATGAGACCGGAACCAGGATCAAGAAGCATGCACGTCCTCTCGGTCTGGGCTACGCCGATACACAGGGCAATCTGGTGCCCATGAACGATCCCGAGGAATTCTTCATCCTCAACGAAAAGGTCGAGGGGCATGATTATTTTCTGGACCTGGAGCGGATACGCAAGGGCCAGGACAGGAAGACCGACAGGGATCTGGCCAGAAAATTCGCCCTGTGGCTGGCTGATCTGCATACGGAAAAAAAGGATGATCCGGATCTGTATCTGCGCAGGACCCGGCAGCTCATCGGCGATTCCGAGTGTATCTGGGGGCTGGTGGACGGATATCCCCATCCGTACGAGCATTTCATGCCCGAGCGGTTTGTCGCCCTGGAGAAGAAACTGATCGACTGGCGGTGGAAGCTGCGTTCCTTTACCCATCGTCTGAGCGCCACGCATGGGGATTTCCATCCCTGGAATGTGCTCGTTCGGGAAGACAATGATTTCTCCGTGCTCGATTGCAGTAGGGGATTTTGGGGGGAACCCGGAGACGACGTGGCCACCATGAGCTGCAACTATTTTTTGTTCGGATTGTACGATCAGCCTCGATTGTCCGGACCCTTTGAGTCCATCTACCGCACCTTTTGGGATACCTATCTCGAGGCCACCGGGGATCAGGAGGTTCTCAAGGTTGTCGCTCCCTATTATGTTTTTCGCGGATTGGTCATTGCCTCTCCGGAATGGTATCCCAACCATCCCCTGGAAGTCCGCAAAGGGCTGCTTAGGTTTTTGGAGAATGTGCTCGAGGAGGATGTGTTTGATTACGCCAATATCAACAAGTATATGAAAGGATAGAAACGTGAGGAAGTGCGCAGGAAAGGCGAGGAGACGGGAGACAGGAGACGGGGAGACGGGACAAGGTGAATGTCGGTAGGGGCGAACCTTGTGTTCGCCCAAACAGGAGCGAAAAGTGACAATTTTTTTCCCAGGACTCGACACCATAAGGATGAAGACATGGCAGACCGTGTAGCAAGAAACAACAACGGCTGGGCTCTCTGGTTCGTGGGGCTGCCGGGTTCCGGGAAGAGTTCCGTGGCCAGAGGGGTCGCTGACGTGCTCAAGGGTCGGGGACTCGATGTCGTCTATCTGCAGATGGATGCACGCAGAAAGGCCTATTTCCCCCAACCCACCTATTCACCTGAAGAGCGGGCCAGTGCCTACGAGATGTTCGCCGAAGAAGCAGCCGATCTGGCCGGGCAGGGCAAGGGTGTCATCCTGGACGGAACCGCTCCGAAACGCGCCATGCGGACTCGGGCCAGGGAGATGATCTCCCGATTTGCCGAGGTGTATGTGGAGTGTCCTCTGGAAGTCGCCATGGAGCGGGAGAAGAGCCGTCCTGAAGGGTTGGTCATGGCCGGATTGTACGAAAAAGCCCTGGAACGAAAGGAAAAAGGGACTCAGTTCCCCGGTCTTGGGCAGGTCATCGGGGTAGATATTCCCTTTGAGGTGGATGCGCATGCCGAATGTGTCGTGGACAATGCAACATTGACTTTACAACAGGCCGTTGCCAAGGTCATCGACTGGTTCGACGGCTGGTCCCAAACCTTTTGAAGAAGGACTTTTCCGACCTCCTCGGCCCATGAAGGTCCGAGGAGGTATTCCGCTCGTTCGGAAAGAATCTTTTCCCCAGATACCATGTCATGCCGGATCTTTGCTCAACCATCCGATTTTCTCAACTTTCTTGAATTTCTCAAAGTTCATATTTTTTCTGAAATTTCCATACTTCTCAAATCTCTTACACTTTCTCAACCATTCATGAAATTTCATATCATCACCTTTGGTTGCCAGATGAACGTCTGCGATTCGGACTGGCTTTCCTATTATCTGCAAACCCTTGGCTGGGAACCTGTCGCCGAGGCGGAGGCCGAGTGCTTCATCGTCAATACCTGCAGCGTGCGGGACAAACCCGAGCAAAAGGTATATAGTCTTCTTGGGCGTCTCAAGGAATATTGGGAGGCCAATCCGCATTGTTTCGTGGCGGTTGGTGGATGCGTGGCCCAGCAGGTCGGAACGGCGTTCTGGAAGCGGTTTCCCTTTGTCCGTCTCGTCTTCGGGACCGACGGGGTTGCCAATGTCCCCGCTGCCCTGCAGCAGATCGGTGAGGATCCGGAAAAACGGATCAGCCTGCTTGATTTTCTCGACCAGTATCCTGAGCGGGAGAACCGTTTTCCTGCCTTTCTTCCGGCCCAGGCATTTGTGAACATCATGCAGGGGTGTGATAATTTCTGTGCCTATTGCATTGTTCCCTATACCCGGGGGCGACAGAAGTCCCGGGCGAGCAACCTGGTTATGGAGGAATGTCGCGCTCTGGTGGAGCGCGGTGTACGCGAGATTTCTCTGCTCGGTCAAAACGTCAACAGTTACGGCCTGGACAGCCACGGGGACGGGGTCAGTTTTGCCCAGCTTTTGACCAGCGTAGCTGTCATTCCCGGTCTCGAAAGGCTGCGGTTTACCACATCCCACCCCAAGGATATCGCCCCGGAAGTCATCGAGGCCTTTGGCGTGTTGCCCAACCTCTGTCCCCAGCTCCATCTGCCGGTCCAGTCGGGTTCCGACGTGCTCCTGAAATCCATGGGGCGCAAGTACACCCGAGAGCGATATGAGACAATCGTCCGTGAGCTTCGGTCGGTCTGTCCGGATATTGCCCTGACAACGGATCTCATTGTGGGATTTCCCGGAGAAACGGATCAAGATTTCGAGGAGACCCTCGACCTCATGCGTCTGGTCCGCTATGAAAGCAGCTTCTCCTTCAAATACTCGGACAGGCCGGGAGTACGCGCCGAGCGCATGGCCAACAAGGTCCCCGAAGAGGTCAAACAGGAGCGGTTGCAGCGGTTGCAATCCCTGCAGGCGGAACATACCATCGAGGCCCTTCGGGCGCGGGTGGGTAAACAGGATCAGGTCCTTGTGGAAGGTTTGAGCAGAAAGTCCCAGGATGCCACCTTGTGCTGGAGGGGACGAGATTTGGGAGGCCGGATCGTGAATTTCAGAAGCGAGACGCGGGATCTGGTCGGCAAGATCATTCCGGTGACCATCACCGGGGCGAAAAAGCACTCCCTCTGGGGAGAAGTGAGTGGTTCCCCATGGTAGAAATGAAGGTCTTTGGATTGGCATTGGACGAGGAATCTCAGATGCCGATTCTCATCCTCAAGGATGAAACCGATACCCATGTACTGCCTATCTGGATCGGGGCAGTGGAGGCCATGGCCATTTCCATGGCCATCAACAAGGTCGCCATTCCCCGGCCCATGACCCATGATCTGATTTTAAACGTGATGAAGGAGATGGGCGGTCGTTTGGATCATGTGGAGATCCTGGCCATAGACAAGGGGACCTATTATGCGGCCCTTGTTGTCAGCACCCCGCAAGGGATCAAACGCATAGACAGCAGGCCCTCGGATTCCATTGCCCTGGCCCTCAAGGCGGGTGTGTCCATCATGGCCTCCCAGTCCATGCTCGAACAGTCTCTTTCCCAACAAAAAGGGGAATATCAGGCAGTTATCGAAGGCGAGGATGCCAAACAATGGACCGAAATCCTGGCCAAATACAATCTTGACGATATCCGGTTCAAGATGTGAAAGGAATTTCTGAGTATGGGCGATTTAAAAAAATTTAGATATTTTAAACAGTTGAAATGGGTGTCATCAACCCCTTAAATTTCTCAGACTCTCTCATTTCTTAAATCCACTGTATAACGGCTCAAGGTATCCTTGAATATCAAACGGTTCGAGCAGCTCTTTTTTGACCCGAATAGGTGCGAATTTTTTTAACTTCCTTAACTCTTTACAACTTCGATACATCATCCATGATTGATCTGCATACCCATACCATTTTCAGCGACGGTGACCTCATTCCGGCCGAAGCTGCCCAGCGGGCCGCCACTGTCGGGTATCGGGCCATGGCCTTTACCGACCATGCCGATCCCTCCAATATCGATTTGATCCTGAAAAATATCTGCCGCGCAAGTGAACAGCTTTCCGTGTACGCAGATATTGAACTTTTTTGCGGGGTTGAACTGACGCATATTCCGCCGGGTCTGATCGATGAAATGACCAGGTATGCCCGTGCGGCAGGGGCTGAAATCGTTGTTGTCCACGGTGAGACCATTGTGGAGCCCGTTGCCGTGGGGACCAATCTGGCGGCTATCGAGGCCGGGGTGGACATTCTGGCCCATCCCGGACTGATAACGCCGGAAGAGGTTGCCCTGGCCGCTGAAAAAAACGTTGCCCTGGAGATTACCACCCGCAAAGGGCACAGCCTGACCAACGGACATGTGGCCGCTCTGGCCAGGGATTGGGGGGCGCATCTGGTAATCAACAACGATGCCCATACGGTGGGCGATATGGTTTCCAAAAAGATGCGACAAAAAATCGCCCTGGGGGCAGGGATGAGCATGGATGAAATTCGTAAGGCCGACACCACCTCGCAGTCTATTGTACAGGCTCTCATACGCCGGCGGATGCAGCGATTGGGGGAGATGACGGCTGAGAGTGCCCCGGCCGGGCCGAACGGATAGCCGGGCTAACCCGCATGATATTTCAGGCGGCTGGATGAGAACACATGTGCACCGGGACGTATTGAGTCCGGTCGTGCATGCCGACAATTGACATCAACGCCCGGGTAAAGGTTGTTTTCACCAGACAACGATCCGGGCATAACAGATGATGGGAATCACGCATGGATATGATGTCGCAACTTGGTTTTTGGTCGATGATTTCCGGGGCAACGCTTGTGGTCAAAAGTGTGCTCATCCTTTTGGGTGCCATGTCCCTGGGGAGCTGGACGATTATTTTTTTCAAGTGGATACAGCTTGCAGGTGTGAGGCGCCGGGCCCTTCGGGACCTCGAGGAGTTTGAGGCCACCGCGGATCTTTCCAAGGGCGTCGAGGTGTTGCGCAATGCCAAGGATTCACCGCTCTATCCCATCGCCTTTGATGCCCTGGCCGAAATGCGGCAGCTGGAAAAATCCTCCATGCACCCTTCCCTGCTCTTCAGGGTCTCGGGGGAGAATCTCAAGCGTGTCCTTACCCAGGGAGTGAGCAAGCAGCTCGGTCAACTCGCCTCGACCCTGTCCTTTCTGGGAACCTGTGCCAATGCCGCACCGTTTATCGGGCTGTTCGGTACGGTCTGGGGGATCATGCATTCCTTTCACTCCATCGGCCTGCAGAAGACAGCCGCCCTGGCGGCCGTGGCTCCAGGGATTTCCGAGGCCCTGGTGGCAACGGCCATCGGCCTGGGGGTGGCCATTCCTGCAGCCATTGCCTACAACTCCTTTCTTGGTCTGCTCAATGGAATCGAAACCGAGCTCGGGGCCTTTTCCGGGTCGTTTTTGAACCGGGCACAACGCGAGCTTCCCTGGATGCATGGCGGCACGACCAAAAAGGAATAGGACCGGGTCATGGATTTCAATCCCCATAAACGAGGCTTTCTGGCTGAAATCAATGTGACGCCCTTTGTGGATGTCATGCTGGTTCTTTTGATCATCTTCATGGTCACCGCCCCCATGCTCACGCAGGGGGTGGATGTGGACCTGCCCAAGACACAAACCGTGGAGACGCTGCCCGAGGACAGCGATCATCTCGTGCTGAGCGTCAAAAAGGACGGCTCCCTGTTTCTGGACACCTACGAGGTGACCCTCGATGAAATGGAAAAGCATATCAAGCGGCTGGTCAAGGACAAGAACAAGCTTCTGTATCTCAAGGCGGACAAGGATGTTGCCTATGGTGTCGTGGTCAAGGTCATGGCCCGGGTCAAGGCCGCGGGTATCGAGAAGCTCGGTGTGGTCGCCGACCCCGAAGAAGCACAACAACCATGAAAGGATGGCCTGTCCGTCTTTGCCATGATAGATTATGATCCGACTTGCCAGTCTGTTTTTTTCACTTGTTCTTCATGCTGCACTCATTGGTGCAGGGATGTATGCGTCCATGGGGAGTTCCATTCATGTTGATCTGAACAAAAAGGTCTACACGGTGGATCTGGTGCGTTTGTCCTCGCCCGAATCCTCCTCCAAACCGGCCCCGGTGAAGAAAAAGGTTGCGTCTGACAAGCAAAAGCCTGTGCCCTCCCCCTCAAAGACGGCTCCGACTCCTCTACCCAAGCCAAAGCCCAAGCCGAAGCCGACTCCTGAACCGTCCAAGAAGATCAGTCCCAAAAAATCACCCGCCCCGGCCAAGAGGATTGAGAAAAAAAAGCCTGCCCCTCCCAAGAAGACTGTTTCCTCCGAGCAGGTCATTGCCCAGGCCCTCAAAGGGGTTCAGAGTTCGGTGAGCAAAGAAACACAGCGTGAGCAACAGGATCTTGCCCGCGAACTGGCCGGGTTGCGCAAGAGTGTGGATCAGGATATCGAATCCTCTGGTAAGGGTGGCTCCAACGGCCAGGGCTCAGGACTTGTTCAGGTTTACGGCCGCATAGCCGAATCCGTCATCAAGGAGCATTGGCGTTTTCCCCGGGTGGGGGGAGCCAATTTGGTCGCTCGGATCGAGGTACGCATCGATCAAGCTGGTAACGTGCTCGGAACCAAGGTGGTTACCTCCTCCGGGCGCAGGGATTTCGATGGGTCGGCCCTGCGGGCCATTCACGAAGCAGAACCGCTACCCGAACCCCCTTCCCGGGATATCAAACGACTGATCATCAATTTCAATCTCAGTGAGCTGCAGGAATGAAAGTGACGGGAGACGGGAGACGGGAGACGGGAGACGGGAGACGGGAGACGGGAGACGGGGCGGCCGATGTCTGAGATTCGAATATTTTGTAGAGACAAGGCATATTTTGTCACCGGAGATGTCGACAATTGAAGAACATTGCAGATTGCAAATTGGCAAGTATTTTTAGGACATGACAACCTCTACGATGTGTTGCCCGGTCAAAGTGGTTCCCTCAACATAAGCATATTTGTGCCAGCCATTATGAATAAAAGTGTATTTTTTTGTCTGATCATTCTGCTTCTCGGCCTCCTGGTACCGGGAGCATCTTTTGCCGCAGAATCAACCGTATCCATTGATATCTACGGTCCGGGACAAACCCGGGTTCGTTTCTACCAGGCGCCCCCTCTGGGGATGGACAATCAACCCGTTACAGGGATTCCTGCCAGACTCGAGCAATTGGAGGCCGCCCTGGGGCGCAATCTCGATTTTTTGCCGTTTTTCGATTTTGTCACCAAGGGGGACATCCTGGGCGGGGACAAGCTGGGTGGATTTCGTGCCCGGGATATGGATTTCAAAAAGCTCCAGCTTTCCAAGGTCGATCTGGTCCTGACAACAGCCTGGGCTGACAAGGGAGAGCATGGCCAACAGGCGGATTCCGTGGAATTGCGTGTCTTTGAGACCTTTACCGGCAGGTTGGTTCTGGGTAAGGCCTATTATATCCAGAACGACAAGCAGGTTCCCGAAGTAGCGACCCGGTTTTGCGCCGCCCTGATGAAGGAGCTCACCGGGAGCGAGACTTTTTTTACCTCGCGGATCGCCTATGTCTGTCGGCAGGGGACGTTCAAGCAGATCTGTCTGATTTCCCCCCAGGGTAACGATCTTTTTCAGGTGACCCATTACGATGGTATGAGCCTCAGCCCGGATTGGTCTCCTGGCGGGGACAAACTGGCCTTTACCTATCTGAATGGTTCCGGGCACAGGTTGGCGGTGTGGGACCGGAAGACCAAAGAGATCATGAAATATGATCTTCCGGGGCACACCTGTATAGCCCCGGCCTTTGATGCGGATGGCAAGCTGGCCATAAGTATCGATCCGTTCGGCAATCCGGATATTTACGTCCTTGATTCATCCTAC
The DNA here is from genome assembly GCF_053851535.1 of Desulfoplanes sp. PS50. Lineage (NCBI taxonomy): Bacteria > Pseudomonadati > Thermodesulfobacteriota > Desulfovibrionia > Desulfovibrionales > Desulfoplanaceae > Desulfoplanes > Desulfoplanes sp. PS50. The sequence continues at coordinate 13,199 of NZ_JBSPZA010000012.1, forward strand.
AAGGTCAAGGAATTGCGTTCTCCCCTGATTCAGAACAGGGCCATCGATATTTCGGCCTCCTTTGATCGCGAGGGCAGGCGCATGGCCTTTGTTTCCAGCAGGTTCGGGAATCCCCATATTTTTATTCTGGACCTGCAATCCGGTGATGTCACCCGAGTCACCTACGAAGGCAAGTACAACACCTGTCCCAGTCTCAGCCCGGATGGGAGCATGCTTGCCTTTGCCCGTCGGACCGATACCGGCCATAGAATTTTTGTCACCGACCTGGACACGGGCATGGAAAGGCAGGTAACCTTTGGTCCCGGTAATGATGAAGATCCGGCCTGGTCACCTGATGGTTACTTTCTGGCCTTCACCTCCAATCGGACAGGGAGGTATCAACTCTATGTGGCCACCAGGTACGGGGACAATGCCAAGCACATTCCCACGGGTTCCGGTGATGCGACGGCACCCAACTGGTCTCCCGTGGCCTGGTAGGGTGATACCTTTCGATATGTGAGGACGTTAAGAAATTCAGGAGAGCTCAAAAAGTGGGGCGAGGTTAGAAATTTTTGGTCTCTATTTTTCAATGTGCATAATTTTTTCAATCTCTTGGCTCCCGTACATTTCGTAAATTTTTTCCATTCCATATTCCAACAGCTTGAAACGACATTTTTACTTCTGGAGGGCTCTATGATGCACCATGGACTTCGTTGGTTGGTTTTGGTTGTTTTTTCATGCATTGTCTGTTTCGGTTGCGCCAAGAAACAGATCCCATCCGAGGCAACCTCGCCTGCCTCGCAGGAGCAGATTCAGTCGCAGACGCAGGAGATGACTCAGGCAGAAAAAGACCGGATGGCCGAGGAAGAACGTCAGAAAGCTGCAGAGGCCCTGCGGGAGCGCGAGCTGGCCGAGGAGCAGCGGGTCCAGGAAGAGCGGGCCAGGCAGGAATCCATGCTTGAAGAGGGCCTTCAAACGCTGGAATCCAACCTGATCTATTTTGATTTCGATTCCTTTGAGCTCAAGCCCCAGTCACGGACCATTCTTCAGAGCAAGGCCGAGATGCTCAAGAAATTGCCTGAGCTGAAAATGCGCATCGAAGGGCATTGTGATGAACGGGGTACGGATGAATACAACCTTGCCCTGGGTGAGAAACGTGCCCGCGTGGCCTATGAGTTTTTGATCCTCCTCGGCGTCGATCCGCAGCGATTGCAGATTATCAGCTACGGTGAGGAATACCCCGCCGATCCCGGGCACAATGAAACCGCCTGGGCTCAGAACAGACGGGACGAGTTCAAGGTTTTCAAATAAGGCATGATAAAATGTGTCCGTTTGGGTGGTGGATGCATGAGCTAGAAGTCACCCCGGCAAGATATTCATGCCGGTAAAGACGCGCTCCAGCGAATGTCTGACACAAGATCATAAACGGGTCAGGGGCACCGCCCTTGGTCGTTTACGATGCAAGCGAGTGCGGAGTACGGTTCATCGCTGGCGTCTGGGGCTGACACAGGGGAATACCGGCCTTGTCTGCAAGGCCGTGAAGGACAACGAAAAAGGCGAACCAATCTGGTTCGCCTTTTTCGTTGTCCTGTGTTTGGTAGGCTGAAAGAGTGTTGCCTTTATACCCCCAGGGCCTGTTTGATGGCCTGGAAATCCACGTTGGAATTGATGATCTGGGTGGCCTGGTTGATTTTGACGATATCCCTGAGTTTGTGGCTGATCTGGATGTTTTCCATCTTCTTGGCCACGGTGTAGGTGTCGTCCCTGACCACGATGATCGGTACGCCCAGGACTTCGGAACGGGTCAGGATGATGTCGTTGGGGTAGAGGTTGCCGGTCAGGATCAGACAGGGGGCGCCGCCCTCGAGGGCCACGAGCTGGACATCGGAACGGTCCCCGCCCACGATGATGGCCGAATTCTTGTTTTTCTTGAAGTGGGTCATGAAGTTTTCGACCTGCATGGTCCCGATGAGGAAGTTTTCCACGATCTTGTCCGCCTTGGAACTCACGGAGATGATCTTGCCGCCAAGCCGATTGGAAAGATCCCTGACGGTGATGGCCCGCATGATGGAATCCGGAGGAATGATACCAAGTACCTTGACCCCGTTGCTCTCGAGGAAGGGCTTGATCACGTTCTGGACTTCATCCATGACATGCAGGGGGATATCGTTGAAAATGACCCCGACCAGAGAATCGCCCAGAGATTCCTTGGCACACATCAGATAGTCGTAGTTGAGTTCCTTGGAGTAGCGATCGATCAGGATGGTCTTGAGCCCGAGAAGTTTGGTCAGGGTGGGGCCGTCCACTCCGCAGTATTTGCCTGAATGCAGGAAACTGCCCGATCCTCCCAGAACCATGACATCCGTATCCTGGCTGAGTTTTTCGTAGGCATCCTTGATCTGGAGGGCAGGGGTTCCGCATTCCCCGGCCAGTGCCTTGGTCTTGAAATCATGGGTGACGACAACCGGGGAAACCAGGCTTGGATCTTCGTTCAGGCCGAGCACTTCCTGGAGGAAGAAGGCATCTTCGTCGCCGACCTTTTCACCGGCCTTGCCAGGAACCGCACCTACCGGTTTCATGTATCCGACCTTGAGGCCGTCTTTTTGAAATTTCATACCCAAGGACAGGGCAATCATGTTTTTTCCGGCGTAACCTGTGGTCGATCCTATGTAGAGTCCTATCATATCTGCCCCCTTTGTCATGAGTGTTCTGGGAAGTGGGTATGGAAAAAAACAAGATAATTACTGACAATGCAACATCTATTACACATTTTTCAGACAATCCCAAGGGGAATGCACGGGAAAAACGGTGATTGGCCGGGCAGTTTTGGTCGTTGGACATATCCTCGCGGTGATTGGCGATCGCGAATATCCCGCTGTGCGGCCATGCTGCCGGCCTGATCGGGTTATGTCTGCAGCGAGATCCGGACATCGGCCACCACGGCCTTGTCCTTATTGACCAGGACGGGATTGAATTCCGCCTCGTAAATTTCCGAAAAGTCCAGGGAAAGTCGGGACATGGTCAAGAGGATGTTTTCAATGGCCCGGAAGTTGACCGATCGTTCGCCCCGGACCCCCTTGAGCAGCATGTACGAGCGGATCTCCCGGATAATATTGTGGGCGTCTTCTCGGCTCAGCGGGGCCAGTCGGAATGAGATGTCCTTCAAGACCTCTACATAGATGCCGCCGAGTCCGAACATGATCAAGGGCCCGAACTGATCGTCGCGTTTGAACCCGATGATGATCTCCTTGGCTCCCTTGGGCGCCATTTCCTGAACCAGGCAGCCGGAAATCAGGGCCTCGGGACGCATGCGCTGTGCCCTGGAGGTGATGTCCATAAAGGCGTCCTTGACCTCCTTGGCGTCTTTCAGGCCGATCTTGACCCCACCCACGTCACTTTTATGGGATATTTGTGGCGATGCAATTTTCAGGACAACCGGATAGCCGATAGCTTCGGCTATGGCCACGGCATTCTCACTGTGCCGGGCAAGTCCGGTGCGGGGAACGGGAAGGTTGTAGGCTGAAAGAATCTCCTGGGCCTGGAATTCCACGATTTCATCGGCCCCACCGGCAATGGCCCGGGAAATGACTGCGGCGGCCCGGTCCTTGTCCCTTTCAATCTCAGGGATAATCGGCTGGGCCGAGTGCCGCCATGCATGGTACTTGTACATGGCCTCCAGACTTTCAATGGCCGGCTCCGGAAATGTGTAGCACGGAAGACCTGCGTCCTGAAGCATCCTGTGTCCGTCAGCGACCCGCTTCTTGCCCATGAAGCAGGGAAAGACGGGTTTGTCCGTGGTTTTGGCCACGTCAATGATCGCCTGGGTGATGTTTTCCAGGTTGTCCGCAGCCGTGGAGGTCGGGGTGAGCATGACCAGGACGGCGTGGATATTGTCGTCCTTGAGCACGATGTCCAACGCGCTCCCAAACGCCGTGGCATCGGCATCCCCGGCAATGTCAATGGGGTTGTACAGGGAGGCATAGGGGGGAAGAACCCCCTTGAGTGTGTTCACGGTGGTCGGATTCAGGGAGGCCATATTCAGGGCCGAGCGTTCGCAGGCATCTGCAGCCATGATTCCCGGCCCTCCCGCATTGGTCAGAATGGCCAGGTTCGGGCCTTTGGGCATGGGCAGCTGGGAAAAGGCCTGGGCCAGATTGAACAACGTGGCGATGGAGCGTGCCCGGATAACCCCTGCCTGGTTGAAGGCCGCCGTATAGGCGTTGTCCGATCCGGCAATGGCCCCGGTATGGGAGGATGCTGCCTTGGCACCGGCCGAGGTGGTTCCGGATTTGACCATGATCACGGGTTTTTTGACCGTGACCTGTCTGGCCATACGGATGAAATCCTCACCGGAAGTGATGTTTTCAATATACCCGAGGACAACCCTGGTTGCCGGGTCATTGCCCAGATAGTCGAGCATGTGGCTTTCGGTGAGTACGGCCTTGTTCCCCAGGCTGATGAATTTGGAGAACCCCACGTTTTCTCCTGACGCCCAGTCCAGGATGGAGGAACAGAGGGCACCGGATTGGGAGAAAAAGGCGATGCTTCCGGGAAGGGGTCTGCCCGAGGCAAAAGAGGCGTTCACCCTGCCCCCGATATTGATCATGCCCAGACAATTGGGACCGATAAGGGCAATGTTGTTTGCGGTGCAGATCTTGGCCACCTGTTGTTCCAGCTTATATCCCTCATGTCCGACCTCCTTGAATCCGGCGGTGATGATGATGGCGGACTTGGCCCCCACGCCGGCCAATTGCTTCAGGGAGTTGACCACACCTTGTTTGGGAATGGTCATGACGGCCAGATCGATTCCTTGGGGCAGATCCTCGATGGATTTGGTCACGGGAAGACCGAGAATCTCGTCACTCTTGGGGTTCACCGGAATCAGGGTTCCCTGATACCCGGCTTCAATCATGTTGTGGACAATGGTGTGTCCGACCTTGCCCGGGACGGACGATGCTCCGATAACGGCAACGGATTCGGGATTGAACAGCGCCTGAAGATCATAATGGGATGGGGTCATACAGACAGCTCACTTGTGAGAGTTGGCACCATGGTCGGTTTGAAATTCTGCGTTCCGATGAGAAATTCGTTAGTTGAATCACGGGTATCCTTTACACCTTTGAGACTGTTCCTGCAATTTTGGATTTTGAGCGGTATCGGCGATTGTATCGTCATGTCCCAGCAGACGGTAATCTCAGTCATTCCGGATCACCACAAAAAGACACAGGGAGAAAGTCGGTTCATTCCAACTTTCTCCCTGTGTCGTGAGTTCAATGGCTGATCAGGGGGTTATTTTCCCGATCTGCCGTCATCGCAGGGACCATTGTCTCCGTCTGTCCGGGCGTGTTCGGCAGTGGATGTGGCCTCGCAGCGTTGCACATCTTCCTTGCTGGAAGTTGTTCGTGACGAGCCGGATTCCTGGACTGATTGAGCAAGAGGCTCCTCTTCGGCCATGCGCCGCAGGATCTCGTAGCGTTCCTGGTATTGGGTCTCGATGGCTGAACGCAGTTTCTTGGACTCGCCCGGGAAGGTTCGTTCCAGAAGTCCGTAACGGTTTTCACCGGACAGGAATTCCTGGAGCGTGCCGTCAGGGGCCTTGGAATCCAGGACAAAGGGATTCTTGCCCTGATCGGCCAGCAGGGGGTTGTACCGGTACAACGGCCAATACCCCGATTCCACGGCGAGCTGTTCCTCGTACTGGGACTTGCCCATGCCCTTTTTGATCCCCTGATTGATGCACGGGGCGTAGCAGATGACCAGGGAGGGGCCGGGATAGCTTTCGGCCTCGGTAAAGGCCTTCAAGAGCTGTTGTTTGTTGGCGCCCATGGCCACGGAGGCGACATAGACGTAGCCGTAGGTCATGGCCATGCGGCCGAGATCCTTCTTGCCGGTCTTCTTGCCCGAGGCCGCGAACTTGGCGATGGATCCCAGGGGCGTGGCCTTGGAGGACTGGCCACCGGTGTTGGAGTAGACCTCCGTATCCATGACCAGGACGTTGATGTCTTCGCCCGAGGCCAGGACGTGATCCAGACCGCCGTAACCAATATCGTAGGCCCAGCCGTCTCCGCCAAAGACCCAATAGGATTTTTTGGTGAACAGGTCCTCCATGGACAGGATCTCTTCAAGCAGCCCGTTTTTCGGGGCCGCAGCGAGGAGGGTCCGGAGTGTGTCCCCGTGTTTTCTGGAGGCCTCACCATCGTCTTTGCCCTTGAGCCAGGCCTGCATGGTTTTTTTGAGCTCTTCGGGCAGATCCGCTTCCAGGGCCTGGGAGATCTTCTTGGTCAGGGTGTTTCTGCGCTGGTTGATCCCCATGGAGAGGCCGTAGCCGAATTCCGCGGCATCCTCGAACAGGGAGTTGCCCCAGGCCGGGCCGTGACCGTCCTTGTTCGTGCAATAGGGCACGGCAGGTGCAGAAGCTCCCCAGATGGACGAACACCCGGTGGCGTTGGCAATGATCATTCGTTCGCCAAAGAGCTGGGTCAGCAGCTTGACGTACGGGGTTTCTCCGCAGCCTGCACAGGCGCCGGAGAACTCGAGCAGGGGCTGCTGGAGCTGGCTGCCCTTGAGGGACGTTCGTTTCATGAGCTCGTCCTTTGCCGTGACCGTATCGGCAAAGTCGAAATTGGGCACCTGTTCTTCGGTCTGGGTAGCCAGGGGCTTCATGACCAGGGCCTTTTCCTTGGCCGGACAGATGTCCGCGCAATTGCCGCATCCCAGACAATCCATTGTGTTCACCTGGATGCGGAAATGCAGTCCCTTGAGCTCCTTGCCCAGGGCCGGTTTGGTGGTGAAGGTTTTCGGAGCCTTGGCCAGTTCTTCGTCCGTGAGCAGGACCGGACGGATGGCTGCGTGTGGACAGACCATGGCGCATTGGTTGCACTGGATGCAATTGTCCATGATCCACTCGGGCACGTTGATGGCCACGCCGCGTTTTTCGTATTTGGTCGTACCCAGGGGGAAGGTCCCGTCGGGGGTGAAAACGCTCACGGGCAGCTTGTCTCCCTGCTGGGCGATCATCGGGCGCATGACGTTTTTCACGAAATCGGGCTCGTTTCGTTCCGCGGTCGGCTCGTCCACAGCATCCTTCCAGGATTCGGGCACGGTGATCTCGACCAGGTTGTCCACGGACTGGTCCACGGCGGCGATGTTCATGTTCACGATCTTGTCGCCCTTCTTGCCGTAGGTGGTCTTGATGGATTCCTTGAGCAGGGCCACGGCCTTTTCAAAGGGGATGACCTCGGAGAGCTTGAAAAAGGCCGTCTGCATGATCATGTTGATCCGGCCGCCCAGGCCGACCTTGCCCGCGATCTTGACCGCATCGATGATGTACATCTTGAGTCGTTTCTCGGCTATGGTCCTGCGCATGCCTGCAGGAATCTCCTTGTCCAGTTCCTCGGGGGACCAATGACAGTTGAGGACAAAGGTACCGCCTTCCTTGATGTTTTCCAGAATATCATAGGTGTGCACATAACTGGGGTTGTGACAGGCGATATAGTCGGCAGCCTCGATCAGATAGGTCGACTGGATGGGCTCTTCACCAAATCGCAGATGGGAAATGGTCAAGCCGCCTGATTTTTTGGAATCATAGGCAAAATAGCCCTGGGCGTAGAGATCGGTGTTGTCCCCGATGATCTTGATGGCACTCTTGTTCGCCCCGACCGTACCGTCGGAACCGAGCCCCCAGAACATGCACCGGACCGTACCGGCCGGCGCGCTGGAAAAGGTCTCGGGAATGTCCAGAGAGGTTTCCGTGACATCATCGACAATACCCACAGTGAAATGATTTTTCGGGGTGTTACCGAGCATGTTGTCAAAGACCGCCTTGACCATTTTGGGGGTGAACTCCTTGGAGCCCATGCCGTACCGGCCACCGGTAATGAGCGGCATCTCGCCCTGTTCCATGAACGCGGTGCATACGTCCTGATACAGAGGATCGCCCAGGGCGCCGGGTTCCTTGGTCCTGTCCAGCACAGTGATCCGTTCCGCTGTGGCCGGCAGGACGCGCAAAAAGGCCTCGGAGACAAAGGGACGGTAGAGCCGAACCTTGACCAGACCGACTCGTTCCCCAGCCTCGTTCATGGTGTTGACCGCCTCTTCGATGGTCTCGCAGGACGATCCCATGGATACGATGACCCGCTCGGCCTCGGGATGGCCCACATAGTCGAACAGTTTGTACTCACGGCCGGTCAGGGCGGAAACCTGGCGCATGCACTGGGTGACGATTCGGGGAAGGGCTTCGTAATAGGCATTGGCGGCTTCACGGCCCTGGAAGTAGATGTCCGGATTTTGGGCCGTACCCCGGATGTGAGGATGTTCAGGGTTCATGGCCCTGGCCCGGAATGCCCGAATCTTGTCGTAGTTGGCCAGGGAGGCCATGTCTTCGTAGTCGATGGTCTCGATTTTCTGGATCTCGTGGGAGGTCCTGAAGCCGTCGAAGAAATGGATAAAGGGAAGAGATGATTCAATGGCGGCCAGGTGGGCGACCAGAGCCAGATCCATGACCTCCTGGACCGAAGCCGAGGCGAGCAGGGCGAACCCGGTCTGCCGGGCGGCCATGACATCGGCGTGGTCGCCGAAAATGGACAGAGCATGTCCGGCAATGGCCCGGGCGGTCACATGAAAGACCGCAGGAAGAAGTTCGCCGGAGATCTTGTACATATTTGGAATCATGAGCAAAAGACCCTGAGATGCAGTGAAGGTGGTCGTCAGGGCACCTGCGGCCAGGGAACCGTGAACCGCGGCCGCAGCCCCGGATTCGGCCTGCATCTCCCGGATGGTCAGGGTATTGCCGAAGATATTTGTGCGCCCTTTGGCAGCCCATTCATCGGCGATCTCACCCATGGGTGAGGACGGGGTGATGGGATAGATGGCAGCGGCGTCGCTCATGGCATAGGCCACGTGTGCGGCAGCGGTGTTGCCGTCCATTGTTTTCATTTTTTTGGCCATGATTCACTCCTTGGATGTTAAGGATGACTCGAAATGGTGAGTGATTTTTGTTTGGTTGCGGACCGGGTCCGTTTGAGAAAAGCGTTTGCCCGTGAGGCCGGTTGGAGATTGAACAGACGTTTTTTAACTGAAAGAAACGTGTACTGAAGGGAGCCTCGGGTGACAAGGCGCTTGTTCATTTTAGTGTCCAGACAGAATACGAAACGGACAGTGCCTCATTGCTTATAAAAAAATGGCAGCAGCTACAAGAGCAAATGAAAGATTCTTATGCTAATGGACGGATTCGCTGATTGACTGGCATTGCGTCCCGGCGATGACAGAATCGGGGGACCGTAAGGTACGCTCAGGGGGGAAAAACGCCTTTTGCGGGCGGTGTGTGCCGTTTACGGGGAAGGGGAAGGAAGGGAGACAGGAGACGGGAGGCAGGAGACGGGAGACAGGAGAAGGGAGGCGGGAGAAAGACACGTTATCCCGGACTTGATCCAGAATCTCAAAGGGTTTGGCGTTGCATTAACATTGTGGCTACGCAGCAGGCGTCCAAAATTCCGGCCTTTGCAGGATGAGGGGAAGGGGGTACGCAGGACAAAAAAGTTTTGTAGCTATTCAGGACGACAACGCGACATGAGGCTATGCCTTTTCCCGTCTCCCGCCTCCCCGTCTCCCGTCTCCTTTTGTTTTCCTCATTCCGCCCGAAGGGCTTCGATGGGACTGAGCCGTGCGGCCTGGCGGGCCGGATAGAAGCCGAAGAAGATACCTACGGCCACGGAGACGCCCACCCCGAGAAAGATCGAGGTCATGGAAAAGATGAACTGCCAATTGGAAAAATAGGCGATCAGCCAGGAGGCGCCGATACCCACGGAGATCCCCAGGACGCCTCCCACGGAGCAGAGTACCAGGGATTCGATCAGAAACTGGGCCTGGATGTCTGATTGTCTGGCCCCGATGGCCCGCCGGATGCCGATCTCCTTTTTCCGCTCGGACACCGACACGAGCATGACGTTCATGACCCCCACGCCGCCGACAATAAGGGAGATGGAGCCGATGGCCCCCAAAAGCAGGGTGAACATGCGCATCTGTTTTTTCATCTGCTCGATGAGTTCCTCGGCGCTTCTGATCTCCACATGGGCGCGGGCGACCGCCTTGAAGTAGGAGGCAATTTCCTGGGTGGCCTCGTCCGTGGTGACTCCCGAACGGATCCGCGCGGTCAATCCCGTTATTGTGGGACGCCTGGGAAAGCGCATGGCCGTGGAGATGGGAATGATGATCCCTTCGTTGATTTCATAGGGACGCATGGAATTGATGGGCAATGGTTCCAGCACCCCGATGATGGTGAAAAAGCGATTGTTGAAGATAATAGTTTCACCCACGGGTTCGCGCATCCCGGCCTTTTCCAGTTTTTTCCTTGCCCCGGCACTCAACACACAGAAAAACATGTTCTGATCGAGATCGGAAATGAACCGTCCCTCGGCCATCCTGAGTTTGAACAGGGAAAAGGCTGATTCCGTAAGCCCCAGGGCGGACAGGCTCTCCCGGGTTGTCTGGTATTTGAGCTGTTCGTAGGCAGAGGCCTGAACCGTGACCATGGAGACAGACTCGGTTTTTTGGGGAAGGGCCATTGACTGGTGGAGGTCGAATCCCTTGCTGCCGCTGATTGCTCCCCTCCCTCCAGTGCCTGAATAGGCCTCTTTGATGGTCAGAATATCCGTGCCCATCTCCTTGAATTGCCGCAGGGCCTCGTTTTGGACAATGGTTCCCACCGAGACCATGGCGATGACCGACCCGATGCCGATGACAATGCCCAGCAGGGCGAGCAGGGACCGCTGTTTGGCCCCGAGCAGACTGTGCAGGGCTTCCTTGAGATTCTCCACGAGCATCATAGATTATCCGGCCTCCGAAAGCAGCCCGTCGCTGATACGTATGGGACGGGTGCATTGTCCGGCCACGGCGGGATCGTGGGTGATCAGGACCAGGGTGATGCCTTCACGGGCATTCAGATCCTTGAAGAGCTCCATGATTTCCCGGCTCGTGGCCGTATCCAGGGCCCCGGTGGGTTCGTCGGCCAGGATCAGTGACGGGGTTCCGGCAAGGGCCCGGGCGATGGCTACCCGCTGCTGCTGTCCCCCTGAAAGCTCGCTGGGACGGTGGTGGCCCCGGTCGCTCATGTTGACCCGGGCGAGCATTTCTTCGGCCACGGCCCGGCGTTTTTTCGGACTCACCCCCCGATAGACCAGGGGCAGGCTGACATTGTCCAGGGCGGTCAGTTTGGGCAGCAGGAAAAAGTGTTGGAACACGAATCCGATCTTGTTGTTTCTGATGGCTGAAAGTTCGTTGTCCGTGAGGTTGCTCACGTCCCTGCCCTCGAAGGCAATCGTTCCGGAAGTGGCCGTATCCAGAAATCCCATGATGTTCATGAGGGTACTCTTGCCGCATCCCGAGGTCCCGACGATGGAGATGAGTTCTCCCGGCCGGATGATCAGATCGATCCCCTTGAGAATCTCCACGGCAGTCTGTCCTATGTTGTAGGATTTGCGGATGGACTGCATGTTCAAAAGAGGGCGAACGGTCGTTGGCTGCGTATTCATCAGGGAATGACCACCATGTCTTCGGGGGAGAGTCCCTGTCTGATTTCCACCTCGGTCAGGGTGGTCATTCCGGTGACGACCGGTCGGGAAACGATCTCCCCGGAGACCGGGTCCTGGACCATGACGAAGCGGTCCTCTTCGATATAGGTCACCGCCCCGATGGGTACGAGCAGGGCCTCGGGATTGTTGTAGGTCTCCACGCGCATGTTCGCGGACATGCCCAGCCGGATATTTGTGCGCTGCTCGCCGGTCACCCGGGGGATGACCACCCTGACCGGAAACATGGTCGCGTCCATGTTTCCTGCGGAATTTTCAGCAATGGATGATACGGACTGGATTTTTCCCTTGAGCACGACCCCCAGAAACCCCTCCCCGGTGATGGCGACGTCCTGACCCTGCCGAACGTTCTGGACATCGACCTCGTCGACTCGGGATTCCACAGCCATGCCCTCGAGATTGCCCACGGCCACGGTGACCTCACCTTCCTGAAAGGATGCTCCCTTTTCAATGGACTTGCTGTCCTTGGTGTCTCCTCCGATGGGTTTGAGAACCACTCCGTCCACAGGGGCCCGGACACTGCTCATGGACAGCTTGGCCCGGATGCGGGTCCGCTTGGCTCTGGCATTTTCAAATTTCATGCGGGCCAGGGCGAGATTTTCCGCGTTCCCCTTGTTCAATACCGTGTCCAGCTCTTCCCTGGACTCTTTGTAGCTCATCTCGTTGTTCGCCAATTCTTCCCGGGCGTTGTCCAGGTCATTGGCCGAAACAATGCCGTTGTCGTAGAGAAGCTGGGATTCCGTGACCTTGTTCTTGGATTTGTCCAGGGCCATTTTGGCCTTGGACACCCTGCGCTTGATCTGGATGACTTCGTTGCTCGTTTCCCAGTTTGTAAGCTCCTCGTACTTCTGGCGCGACTGGATAAAGGTCTCCTCGACCTCGCTCAAGGTCTCTTCGAGTTCCGTGGAATCCAGGGTAAAGAGGATGTCCCCCTTGTTCACCTTCTGGCCGTACTCGAAACGCCGGTCTATGATCTTGGCGTTGTATGGGCAGACGATGTTGATGATCTCAAGAGGAACGAGCTTTCCTGACATGGATATGGACGAGGTCAGGGGCTTGATGGATACGGGAACCGTCCGAACGGCTGTCTGGGATCTGTCTGCCGACTGGGTGACTATGGTCTGGGATTTGACGAAGCCCAGCAGATCCTCACCCTTCCAGGTGTAGATGCCCGCGCCAAGGGCGAGGAAAAAGAACAGGCAAACAGCCGTGATCCGGGTTGCCCGGACCCGCTTCAACGCCTGCCTGAGGTCATCGGTGGTGCGTTCCTGCTCCACCCAGGCCTGCTGGAGACTGGAGTTGAGCGTTTCCTGCTCGTGCTGCAGGTTCTTGACCTGGGTAATGTCGCTGATGACGACGATGATTCCCTTGGATTCCTCTTCGCCCGAGGTGTGCAGAAAAGAGGAGGTCACCGAGAAGAATTTCGGATCGCCCGATGGAGGGGTGAATTCCACGACGCTGTTCTTGCCCATGCCTTCCCGGTTGATGGCATCGAGCACGGCCTGGTTGAAGTCGTCGTTGCCTTCCATCTCAAGCATGAAGACCACGGCGAATTCCCTGTTCAGAACCTTGTCGGCCGCGAGTCCGAGCAGCGCTTCAGCTGCCGGGTTGAAAAGGATAATCTTTCCGGTGAAATCCAGGGCCATGACCCCGTCGGTCAGGTTGTGGAAGATGTTCTGGTAGATTGCGGGATGCGCCATTTTTGGGTTCCCTTTGTTTATTGATTGAGCATCCATTCAAGCCGGCCCATATATCTCTCTTCAATCTCGGGACGGGTGGGCTGGAAGGCTATCTTGTAGGTGTCCAATGTGGTTGCCAGGGTCTGATCCAGACTGGTCAGGGTGTTCAGGTAGGCGATGATGGTGTCCACCTCGTTTTTCTGAGCGCTTGTCAGGGTGTCCTGAGATGAGATGAAATCCTTGTTCGAGATCCGGCCCAGGCGCAGTTTGAGCTGGTCGGTGGCAAAGGCTTTTTCTGAGAGATTAAGAGATTGTCTGGCCAGTTTGACCTGCTTGAGAGCGGAATGAACATTGCGGACTGCGTTGAGGATATCTGTTCGCAAATCATCCTCGATCTCCTTGAGACTCAACTGAGCCTTGTGGAGGTTGATACGTGCGCTGATCAGCTCCTTTTCATAATCGTATTTTTTCTGGCCATAAAGATGAAATGGCGCAGTGACCGATGCCCCGATCTGCCATTCGTCGTTGCGCGTGTCTTCTCCCGGTGTATACTGGCTCGCTGTTTGTCCGATCGACCCATCGATATTCAGATCCCAAAGCCGCTGATTTTTGGCCTCCATGACGGAGAGCTCGGCTTTTTTGACCGCATTCCGGGCGCTGATAATGGTTGCACTATTTGTCAGCGCCGCTTGCAGGCATGTCTCAAACTCTGGTTCGATGGGCTTGAATGAGACATCCATGATAGGATCAATGGCAAGGGACGAGTCCAGGTCCAGGACGTCGAGCAGAGTGAGCCGAGCCTGGTCCAGGGCATTTTTGTTCTGCTCAAAGGACAGCTCCTGGCGGGCGACATTGGCCTGGGTTTCATAGATTTCGCTTTCAGCCATGCGTCCCGTTTTGATGAGCAATTCGTTGATTCGGAGTTGTTCCTGGGCCCGGGTGAGGGATTGCTGCTGATTTTCAAGATTCTTGCGGGCCTGCAAAAAGTTGCGAAAAGAGGTTATGGTTGCGGAAACCGTTGTAATGACCGTGTCTCTAAGACGGAGCAGATTTTCCTGCTCGTCCATGTCGGCTCGTTTGATGGATGCGGTATTGTAGTCGATCCCTCCGTTCTTGAGAAGCGGCTGGCTGAATGAGGCCGACCATTTTTTCGTTTCTTCCTGATCGTCGTTTGTGGCTGAATCCCATGACTTGGCGAAATCCGCAGCCCATGAGAACACGAACTCCGCCCCGGTGGGCACCTTTTGGGTGATGGTCCCGCTCATGCCCGCATTGGTCGATTCGGTTTTCACCCCTGCGGAGTCACTTTCACTGTACTGGGTGTCAACACGCTGCGAGGTTATGTCAGCAGTGATATCGATGTCGAAATTCGGAGAAAATTTGGCCTTTTCCCGGGCAAAATCGAACCGGCTGAGCACCCTGTCCATGTATGCGCTTGTCACTGTCCGGTTGTTACGCAACGAGAGCAGGATGGCCTCGTAGAGATTGATGGTCAGGGTGCCGTTCTGGGGTTCGGGCGGGGTTTGTGCGCCTTGGGCCGGAAGCGGATAAATGCATGTCAGACAGACAAGCATGCCCATGACCCAGAAACAGGCTTGGAAACGGACGGTGATCGGATCGGCGATAAGAGACACGGGCGGTTTCCTTGCACAAAACAAATCGATCGGAATCGTTCCGAAAGGGACTTGGAGGAGACAATGTAACGATGAGGGGTCTTATCGTGTTTTATCCGCAGAATGCAAGACAGATGAACCGGAAATTTGGCCATGGAAACAAGAGAAAACGGCCCGGATAGAGTGGTTCAGGAGCTGGCGCAAAAGAAGAGAATTGGGGACAGGCAAACTATGTTGGTCCTTCAGGTGGGCGAAGACATGCTGTTTTTCAAGAGTATCTCCGTGTTGGCCTTGAACCCTGCGTGTTGCGATTCCTGCCCCGGTCTGAGTGCCTTCCACCTTCGTGCTAGCGATCAATTTAAGAGAATACATGGGTGTCGCTCAATCGACAATCGACAACCAGAATGCAAGTGTATCGGCGATGTTGTGAGCGCGTTTGGCAGTGTGAGAGCAAACAGGGATGTGCTTGGCGGATTTAAGGAGAGTTTGTCGGTGCCCGCGGTAATCGGCGGATGAATAAGGAATTCCGGGTGCGACGTTGCACCCGGGTTGTGCGCATTGGACACTTAAAGCGTTTGCAGGACCATATCCAGCCGTTCCAGCAATTGGTCCACATCCTCTTGCGAGGTCATTCTGCCCCAGGAAAACCGGATGGTTCCCAGGGCGTCATCCCGGTTTACGTGCATGGCCTCGAGCACGGCGGAGACACATTCCTGGCCGGCATGACAGGCCGCACCGGCCGACACCCCCACCTCATATCCCACCAGACCGGAGATGATGTCCCCGGCCCTGAGTCCGCTGAAACCGACGCTCATGGTCCCGGGAAGCCGTTGCGCCGTGTCCGCGTGGATGACAAAAGGGCGTTGCAGGGACATAAGCCCCTGTCTGAATCGTTCTCCCAGGAGCCGCTGCCGGACTTCCTCTTCGGAAAGATCCCTTATCATGGCGCAGGCCGCGCCGAGACCCGCTATATAGGGAATGTTTTCCGTTCCCGGCCGGATGCCGCCTTCCTGACCCCCGCCTTTGGTTCGCGGGGTGATGGTGAGTCCTTTTCGGATAAACAGCGCGCCGATCCCCTTGGGCGCATAGAGCTTGTGCCCCGCAATGCTCATGAGATCGACCCCGAGCTCTTTCACGTTGACCGGAATTTTGCCCACTGCCTGGGCCGCGTCCGTGTGCACGAGGATGTTCTGCTTTCGCGCCCAGGCGGCGATGTCCGCTATCGGCTGGATGGTTCCGACCTCGTTGTTGGCCAGCATGACCGAGATCAGAGTCGTCTTCCCGGTCCGGGCGGCCTGAATGTCTGCAAGACGTACCCGGCCCTGGTCATCCACCGGCACGACGGTCACCTTGAGCCCTTTTTTCCGGAGATCCCGGGCGGGTTCCATGATCGCGGGATGTTCCACCGCGCTGATGATCAGGTGCTGATTTTTCGGGTCCGTGAGCGTTCCGTACAGGGCGAGATTGTTCGATTCCGTGGCCCCGGAGGTGAAGATGAGCTCCTCGTCACCTGCCCCGATGGCCGAGGCGACCTGATGCCGCGAAGTGTCCAGACCGTTTTTCGCCACCATCCCCCACATATGGGGTGATCCCGGATTGCCGAAGCGTTCGGTCAGCCAGGGACGCATGGCCTCGAAGACCAGGGGATGAATCGGAGTGGTGGCGTTGTAATCGAAGTACAGAGGGCGCATGGGTGACTCCGTTTGGACGGATGGGGACTTTCCGGGGCAGATCAGGGGATCTGGGCCATGATCCTGTCGAGCACGGTACTCACGTTGATCTCCCGCATACAGGCCATATCCTGGGTGCACCGTCCCCGGCCGTGCAGAGAACAGGGTGAGCAGGGTTTGTTCAGAGAGATGACCCGGTCTCTGGGGCCCGAGGGGTAAAACCCCCATTGGCGGCAGGTCGGGCCGAAAAGGGCGATGACGGGTGTGTCTACCGCGGTTCCGAGGTGCATGGGGCCGGAATCGCCGGATACAAGAACGTTTGCCCGCTCGAGCACGGCCGAGGTCTGGGCGAGATCGGTTTCATTGGTCAGGTCCATGTCAGGCGGGACCGAGCCCTCTGGAAGAGAACCGGCTTCTGGCCCGACAAAGGGAAGATCGCTCTGACCGATGATCATCGTGGCGATGCCCTTGCGGTGCAGTCTGTCCACAAGATCGAACCACCGTTCCCTGGGCCATGTTTTGGCCGGATGGGTGGCATAGGGGTGGAGGGCTACAATGGGCCGATGGCCAAGCGGTTCCAGGGTGCGCCGTGCCCATGCCCGTTCCTGGTCCCGCAGAAAGATCCGCGGGGCCAGTTCGTTTGCAAACGGTGGGGTCTTTTCCAGGGCCAGACTGTACCGTTGGGGAACATTGGTCGCGTCCAGCCGTTTCTTGGAAGGCTCATGCCGGAAATGCTGGTACAATCGCCTGGAACATCCCATCTTGGGGTATCTGAAGACCTTGGAAGGCCACAGCGCGCCCAGGAGACGGGAACGCAGAGTTCCGTGCAGGTCGATCAGGGGGAGGTTTCCGTATCGTTTGCGAAGAAAGCGGCAGAACCCGATCCATGGCCAGAAGGGCTTCTCGTTGCCGGTCACCGAGACGAGATCCCTGATTGCCGGATGGTGGAAAAAAATGGGCAACATGGCCTGGGAGGTGACCACGTGAAAGGTCCAGCCGTGTTTGCGGTGCCAATAATCAAGGACACCCGTGGTCAGGACCACGTCTCCGAGATGGCTCAGGCGGATGACGAGAAATTGTTTGTTGGTCATGGAAAATTCAGATCAGGTAATATATAGGAAGATCAGGACGGATCCTGACTCATTGAAAAAGTGACTGGTAGACATTCATCAGATTGTTGGCCACGGTTTGCTCATGGAAACGCAGGGCGTGTTCATGGCCTTTTTCCCGCATGGTCGCGGCCAGTTCCTGGTCGCCGAGCACCGTTTTTATGGCGGTTTTGAGCTCTTCGACATCTCCGGGAGTCGTATAGCGGGAATACCCGCCTCCGGCCTCCTGAAAACAGGAACCCGTGGAGGTGATTACCGGGGTCCTGCTGAACAGGGCCTCCAGGATGGGAATGCCGAAGCCTTCGAACCGGGAGGGGTAGATGAAAACTTGTGCCATCTGATAGATGGCGGGCAGGTCCTGCCCGGGAACAGCGCCCAGAAACATGACCTCGTTGCCGATCCCTGCCTGTTCGATGGCTGAGTGCAGTTTCGTCATGTACCCTTTGTTACCCGTGCCCACAAGGACCAAAGGCGGTCTGGATTCCCCGGGGATCTCTCCCAGGGCGCGAACCAGAGTGGTCACGTTCTTTCGTTCCGCCAGGGAGCCCACATACAGGACATAGTTTCGGGGCAGACCATAGGTTTTCCGGATGGTATCGCGCACAGCGTCCCCGACCCGTTCATAGAACCGGTTGTCGCAGGATTGATAGACCACCTCGATCACGTCTTCCCGGATATTGAAGTATTCGATCAGGTCGTTTCTGGTCTGTTCGCTGATGGCGATGATCCGGTCGGCACGGCGGCAGCTGGACCGGTATTTGGCCCTGTACACGGCCACGTCGAGCCGGTTGTAGAGCTCAGGGTGGCGCAGAAAAATGAGATCGTGCATGGTGACCACCTTCTTGGTGGTCACGGGCAGGCCATGGGGGATCTCGTGGGAGAGACCGTGAAAGATGTCCAGGTTGTCGCGGCCTGTTTCCCGGCCCAGGAGAAAACTTCTCCACACGGGGTGGAGCATCCGGGTCAGGGCGTTTTGGGGGGTTCGGACATGAAGATGCGTTTCTTCCCGGATGCAATCGGGCCGGTCGGTACGTCTGGGCGTGTACAGAAAATAATCGTGCTCCGGAAAATAGGTCAGCAGCAGGCGCACGGTCGTCCGGCTGTAGGCGCCGAGACCCGTGGCGTTGAGAAAATAGCGTTTGGCGTCGAATCCGATGTGCATGATAGGTGATCCAGGATAATATATCCCCCCTTTCCAGGGAAGGATTTCCTCTAATCGCAGATGAAGCAAACGGCAAGCCAAAGAGGTGCGTGTTCAGCGTCGACGTTCCCATGGTTGGTTTGCCCCGTTCTGGTTGGTTTGAAACTCCCTCGCCGGCTTCGTACCATCAAGCCGTTGCTCAACAAAGGCGAGGTGTTCCGGCAAGACGGTAGACAACGGCTTGATGAACGATGCCTGGCTCGGTCAGACAGTCAAACCGACCAGAACGGGGCAAACCAACCATGATAATTCAAGTGGTTGGATAAGAACAACTATGTCTTGGGTGCGTGTCCAGGGGCGATTTGTTGTGGTGGCTGGTTCACCCCGCTTCCGGGTCATGGAACGCTCCGGCCAGTTTGAGGAGTTGTTTTCTGTCGAGGACGGTCACGGTTCGCTCGGCCGTGGCGATGATTTTCTGTTCTGCCAGCCGTTTGAGGACCCGGGAGAGGGTTTCCGGGGTGGTTCCGATGATCTTGGCGATCTCCCGCTGGGAGACCTGAAAGGTGACCGTGCCGTTGTCCTGACAGTAGGAGTGGACAAGGAACAGGGCCAGCCGGGAAGGGATCTCGCGCAGGGAAAGAGCATCGACCATGTCCATGGCCTCCTTGAGACGCCGGGAAAGGATCTGGACGATCTTGAGGAGCAGGAGGGGATGCTCAATCGTTGTCCTGCTCAAACAGTCCCAGGCCAGGGAGAGAACCTTTGTCGGCTCCAGGGCCTGGGCGCTGGCCGGCTGCACGGATCGGCTGTCAAAACCGCTGCACAGGCAAAAAGGTTCCCCCGGACCGAACAGATAGACGGTCTGTTCCTTGCCCTCGCTGGAGCTGCGGAAGATCTTGACCCTGCCCGAAAGCACGATGTGGAAGGATCCCGCGGTTTCGCCCCGCATCCAGAGAATGTCGCCTGTCCGGTATGTCTGTGATCGGGCGCAGGCGGCCAGAAGATCCATGTGTTCCCGGGAGAGGTCCTGAAACAGGGGAATGGTCGCGATGGTCTGTGATTCGATCATGAAATCCACACCTTTTTGGATATACGTTGATCCGGATCAATGCGTTCGCAGAAGGTTTCGGGCATGAATGCATTGTTACTCACCCCACAAACGGATAGTTAGAACCAATCTGTCCGGATTGGCCGTGAGAAGTTTTTGTTTGTCATCCCCTGACTCCTGTTCGTCAAGGGAAGACCGTCATAACCGGCAACAAGGAGAACCGCCATGCTCCATTATCTGTCCTTCATCCAGAAAAATCTGGTCTGGACCATTCCCGTATCCATGCTCGCGGGACTGCTCTTCGGCTATCTGTTCGAGGCCGCTTTTCTGAAACAGTTCATCATTCCGATCACCTTTATCATGGTTTATCCCATGATGGTCACCCTGAACGTCAAGAGTATTCTCAAGGGAGAGGACAGCAAGCTCCAGGTGATCACCCAGGTGATCAATTTCGTGATCATCCCGATCATCGCCTTTGTCATCGGCAAGATATTTCTCGGTGGGGAGGCCTCCAAGTATGCCCTGTGGGCCGTGGGGCTCTTTCTGATCGGGGTGCTGCCCACCTCGGGCATGACCATCTCCTGGACCGGATTCGCCCGGGGAAACAAGGAGGCGGCCATCAAGATGGTCGTGTTCGGGTTGATCATCGGTTCCCTTGCCGCGCCCATCTACACCAAGCTGTTCATGGGCGCGACCGTGGAAGTGGACATGATGCACATGTTCAAGCAGATCGGGATCTTTGTTTTCGTGCCTCTGTTCGTGGGGTTGGCGACCCAGTTCGTGGGGAAGAAGAAATACGGCGAACAGGTCTGGAACCGGAAGATCAAGCCCCGGTTTCCTCCCTTTTCCGCTCTGGGTGTGGTGCTGATCGCCTTTGTGGCCATGTCCCTGAAGGCCAGGCATATCATCGCCCATCCCGGTGATCTGTTGATCATTCTGGTTCCCCTGACGGTTTTCTATCTGCTTTCCTATGGTCTGCTCACGGTCGTGGGCAGATATTTCTTTTCCAGAAAGGATGCCGTGGCCATGGTCTTCGGCGTGGTCATGCGCGATCTGTCCATTGCCCTGGCCATCGCCATGACCGCCTTTGGCAAGGAAGGCACGACCATCGCTTTGCTCATCTCCCTGGCCTATGTCATCCAGATTCAGTCCGCCGCCTGGTATGTGCGCTTCGTGGATGTCATCTTCGGCAAGGCGGAACCGGTCGAGGAAGAGGAAGCGGTGCCTGCGCCGGTTTCGGAGCCGAAGATTGCTGCGTCCATGGATGTCGCCTTTCGCAAGATCCTTTTTGCCACGGATCTCTCTGAGACCGCCAGATACGCGGTCAAATACGCGTGCAATCTCGGGAACACGTATGGAGCCGAAGTGTTTGCCATCCACGTGGTGCCCGACGTGCTCGAGGAATATTCCTCGGGAACGGGCAAGGATCTGTCCCATGTGGTGGATGAGGCAGAACGCGAGGCCTTTAACCGAAACAACCTGGAACACGCCCGGCAGGTCATGCACGAACGCATGCAGTCCACCTCGCGTCAGATCCTCGAGACGATGCCTTCCTGCCCGCTTTCCCCCAACAGGACCATCGTCAGGGTCGGCGATCCGGTCCAGGAGATCGTGACCATGGCCGAACAAGAAGGATTCGATCTGATCATCATGGGGACCCATGGATACGGGGAATTGGAAGAGATGGTCATGGGCAGCACGGCCGCCGGAGTCATTCAACATTCCAGAGTCCCCGTGCTCGTGGCTCGACCATCGTAAATCAACGAAGGAATGTTGGGATTTATTAAAGGAGGAGCATCTGCTGTTTTTAAATAGATGCTTCTCAATCCTTTTTCCTCAATCCTTTTCTTTCTTTTCTTTTTTTATTTTCTTTTTTTTTTTTTAGGGACAGGCAAACTATGCTGGCTCTCTTTGTCGTTTCATGCTACCGAAGTTCCAAGTTTCCAAATCCGCCTTTTCCACTTACTTCCTGAACCCGGAGGTCGCCATGCCCCGCATTCCCCGGCTTCTCGTGTCCGAGTCCCCGACCGTCTATCATGTCATATCCCGCACGGCCCTTGACGGACTCCCTTTTGACGGTTCTGACAAGGACCGGCTGCAGTGGTTGATCCATCACTTTTCCCGGATCTATTTCACCGAGATCCTGGGATTTTGTCTTATGGACAACCATTTCCACCTTCTGGTGCGCATGTTTCCCGAGAACTACGCTGACGAGTCATCTTTACGTGAGCGATTCAAGCTCGCCCATGGCGACACGGCCGTGTTCTCGTCGGAGAAAATTCCAGATCTTCGGGTGAAGTGGAGTTCCCTGTCGGAGTTCGTCAAAGAAATCAAGCAGAGTTTTTCCAGGTATTTCAACAAAAAGAATAAGCGCAAGGGGTATTTCTGGGGTGAGAGATTCAAGAGCGTCATCGTTCAGGACGGTCGGACCCTGGTCAATTGTCTGGCCTATATCGATCTCAACCCCGTGCGGGCGAACATCGTCAAACGTCCCGAGGACTATCGCTGGTCGTCACTAGGGTACCATTTGCAGACCCGCAATCGGGACGGTTTTTTGAGTCTGGATCTGGGCATGGCCGAATGGGATGTGAAGCCGGATGAACGGTTGCGGAAGTACCGAGAATTCGTCTATGAAACCGGGGCGCTGGATACAGGCAAGGGTGCACGGCTGGATCCAGCTTTGGTTAATAAGGAACGTAGGAAGGGATACAAGCTGACCACTGCGGATCGACTTCGATGCCGAACCCGCTATTTTACGGACTCGGGGATTATCGGAACCCGAGAATTCGTTGCCCGCAATTCCAGGCGCTTTCACGACCACTTTGCCTGCAAGCATGAGAAGATCCCCCGCAAGGTGGAAGGGCTGGAGGGTATGTTCTCCCTAAAGCGTCTTTCCAACGCCTGACCGAAGAGCGGTTTATCCGAATAAATATTTTCAGTGCGTGGTCATGTGGTTGCGCATTGTTTTCTTGCGCCCAAGATTCTGCAGGGAGATGGAAAGGTGATCGTCTTGCCTGAACCGGGCGGATTGCGCCCAGGACGCTCCAGCTTCATGAGTCTGCGGGGCTGAATTCTCGGCAAAAGTTGCGTCCTTCGTTTGAAAACGTATAAGAAATTACATAGATTGCCTGTCCCTAATTTCCGTACCTAATTTATTTCCGTAGTCAGTCCTCTGTAGCACATCCTGATGCATGTGTATGCTATTCCTACTCGCTAATTGATAATACGACAGATATTTTGCCGCTTTCATCGGTAACGGCAATCATTCCGCTTTGATTGTGTTTGGTGATCATTAACTGGTAAACATCGGCATTTTTGAGCTCCATGGCGATATTCCAGCCGGAGTGTTCAGCTTTTTTTTGGTAATAATCATAGACAGTTTCAGGGGATGTCTTTTCGCATTGGAGAACAGCTTGAACCATGCCTTCCGCAGCCATGATATGAACAATCGTTGAGCCGGGGTATTGAGTGAACTCCGTCTTGATTTTTTCGGGCATGTTGGGCCCTGCAAGGGCTATGGAAAAGCTGATAAGAACAAAGAGTACGATAAGTTGTGGTTTAATCAACATGCGGCACCTCCTTTTCGTTGTGGTGATGGACGCCGCATATCTCCGGCCTCCGATATTCCCCTGGCGATGGCGATGATCATGAATCGATCCAATCGATCCCGGCCTCGTTTCCCGCCCTGATATCACTGACTTGAAGTTTGTATCAAGAAAATAATTGCCAGATCTTGTTTTGAGCAACTGCCTGACGAGAAACAGATCCGTCATGAGGTGCAGCACATAGTTTGCCTGTCCCCAAAAAAAAGTGTTCTTTTATGCGTTGGGTAAGAGAGGAGAGAACCGGTCGTCATTTAATCCCGGTATTCGGCGGGCGAGGAGGAGGCAGGGGATTTGGTCACGGTAGAACGCCGGGCGATTTTGCTTTTGGCAAACGCGATGAGAACCAGGGCGGATGTGAGCCAGGCGGAGCTTCTGAGCAGGGTGTGGACGGTGTGTCCGAGGAATATGGCCTCCGAGGCCCAGATGCGACAGGAAAATGAGAGAACCAGGAGGGCAAAGGTCAGGGCGGCAAGGAGATGCTGCAGATATCTTTTCCTGAGATAGAGCAAGGAAAAGATACCAAAATGGACGGCAAAAATTGCAAGAAGGGTTTTGAGCCAGAAAAGAGACATGATTGGTTATGAAAGAGCTGGTTTGGAAGGGTGCAATCGCAGCAATGTCCTGTTCAGGATACTCTGTTGTTGTGATCCCGGAATTCCCGGAGAAGCTGATAGAGCTGGGTTCGGGTGATGTAGCCCTGCTTGACGAAGAACATTCCGAGCCGTTGTTGCTGATTGCGCTGATGTCTGAGCAGGGTCTTGACCTGGAAGGGGGTGAGCAGCTCCAAGAGAATCGCTTTTTCCCCGAATCGACCTGAAAGGGATCGGTTCATGAGTACCTCCTGGACCGTTTCGGCATCGAGCCATCCCCATTTGGTGGCTATGGCTCCGAGCAGGGGCCGCTGCCTCCGTTGCCAGACCAATCCCTTGACCAATGCCTGGTGGGAGATGATTCCCCTGTAGACGAGATAAAGCCCGAAAAACATTTTTTGTCGGGGGATGTGAATATCATGTGCTGTCGTCTGTGAATGCGGTCGTGCGGGGCGCTGGCGAGATGGCTGGGGATGTTCGGGACGTTGTTGGGGCTGTTGCCGGTGGGAGGTAGGGATGGATGGTTTCCAGATCCCTGAATCCCGTTGTTTAAGGAACGCCTTGAGCACCTCGTAGGCCTCGGAGACATTGCGAAATGCCTCGGTACGCTCGGCCTCCAGGGGGTGGCAGTCAACGCCCAAAAGATCCGGATGGGTCTCCCGCGCTCTGCGTCGGTACGCGGATTGAACACCCTTTGGCTGGAGATAGAAGAGAAAATCTCTGGAAAGGTTGATCTCCGGACCGAGCAGAACCCGGCAGGCGTCAAAAAGTTGGGGTTCCGGCAGGGATTGGATCAATCTGTTTCCTCCATGAAACACGGTAATGATGGGGCTGCATACGTCATGAAGGCATAAATCTCAAGCCATGAAATCCGATCTCTTCATATACAGAAAATGATTTTTTCATGGCAGAAAACGCCTTTCTTCAGGATCGTTGCAGCAATCTGCCTCGACCTGCAAGTGCACCTACCAGGCTGAATACGCCCAGCAGCATCACCAGACCGAGGTGGAGCCAGTCTATCCACATGGTCGTTTCCGGGCTGAAGTGGATGTCTGGCTGGTTTTTGGCAACACGCATGATTCCCGTGACAACGATGCCCAGCCAGAGGGCTGTGCTCGTCCAGCCGCTTCCAGTGAGTGTGAACCGTTTGCTCCATACCGTGAGATAGACGACCACCACATAGGTAAAAAAGGCCAGAAGCAGGGCCGCCAGGATATAGTGGAGCCGGTGGTTGAGATAGTAGTCGGCAGTCCAGGCGAATCCAGGGATATCGGCCAGGTAATACCGTTTGAAGATGGGCATCTGGGCGAACCCGGTGAACAGAAGAGCAAAGACGATCAGGTGGTAGATGCGGACAACTCCCCTGGGGAGGTACTCATTTTTCTTCATCATCGCGCTCCTTGTCCGTTTTTTGTCCCAGGGCCCGAACCGTATGCAATATGCCGGCGGCGACTCCGGCAACCGGGGCGAAGAACATGGCCCGAAGCAGTTTGTCTTCCGGGCTCATAGGATCACCCACCGGCTGAAATCCCGGCCGACCCGGTCCCTTGTCGATTACCTTGTCGATTTCCTCGAAAGGAACCGGGGATACATACACGGTGTTTGTCCCGCCGTTTTCCATCTCGCCATAGATGAAACCATCTATCTCTTTGGCCAGTTCATGGGCCATAGCCATGATTTCGGATCGGGGACCAATGGTCTGAACATTTTCCGGACAGGCCTCGATGCAGGCGGGAATCTCCCCTCTCTCGATCCGGTCGTAGCACCGGTCACATTTGTACATGACGCCGTTTCCGGCAAACCCGGGAGCCAGATCCAAATAGAGTCCCACGCCGGTCTGGCGTTCCGGAATGTCCCAGGGGCAGACATCCTTGCACTTGGACCCGCCCAGACAGATCCTGTCATTGATCCGTACAATGCCGTTGTCCTGCTTCAGGGCCGCCCCCCAGGGACAGAGATTGGCACAGGGAGGGTTGGTACAATGCAGGCAGCGTCTGGGAATGGTCAGTGCATACTCCTGCCCGTTCCAGGTGACATCCGCGTATTGGATATACAGCCAGTTGTAGGGTGTCAGCCGGTCGTCTACGTCCTGCTTGTCCGACCAATCGGCGACTTTGACCCGGTCGGGATACATTGTGGGAAAAGGCTTTTCAGGTACCGGATACTTGTGCTCGTTGGCCTCGCGACAGGCATACACGCACTCATTGCATCCGATGCACTTGCGGATATCGAGGAGTGTGGCCAGTTCTTCTCCCCTGGCAGCAGCCTGGGATGTCGAGGGAAGGACCGATCCCAGACCGGCCAGGGCCGCAGTCTGTAGAAAACGACGTCTGGAAATGGACATGGAGGCTCCAAATAGGTGTCAGCAGTGCGTGAGTGGGAGATTGAAGAAGTATGTGCCGTCAGCAACGTTCGTGCTATGTTGGAGTTTCACGGTGTGAATCCATTGATTTTTCAAAAGTTTCGCAAGGAATCCCTTCCCCTCTTGTGAAGCTCCGTTCGGATTTTGGAATTGGTTTTTTCGGGATTTTTGTCCAGATGGATATATCTGTTGGCAGCGGTCTTGGCCAAGCGTTCGATGATCTGTTTCAGATCGGAATCCGTTATGGCCCGGGCAAAGGCGGGTTGGGAGTTCAATCCTTCCTTTATCTGAAAATACGGTGCCTCCCCGGGATCAAGAACAATATGTTCACGTTCAAAGACCACCTGATCGCCAAACATTGTGTCGAAAAGATCTCGCAGGGTTTGAAAGAAGAATTTTTTAACGTCCTCGGTGGACTCGGCCTTGCCGATTTTCATCCTGAATACGGGGCGTGCTTCGTCCTCAAACTTGGTGAAGGAAATCTGTTCGCTCATGACCTGTCTCCTGCGTGTTGGTGACCCGTGCGGTTGATTGGCAGACCTCAGGGTCGGTGGAGAAAAAGACCTGGTCATTTTCTAGGGCCTTTTTGGGAAAAATGCAATGATGGTTGCAATTATAGCCAGCCATCATATTCCAGGTACTTGGATGAGAATACATCGGGCCTGGCCATGACAATGTTTTTTTGAGCCGTGATGAGGGCACGGTCTTTTTTGGTGATTGCGATCCGTTATGACCTGTCGTAAGAAAATAAATCCATTATGGAATAGAGATCAATGCAAAAATCTTGGATGAACCGTGGAATATACTGAAGCCATGCGCGGTCATGTGGTCCGCCGGGTCACCTGGGTGGGGCTGCTGGTCAATCTGGGATTGGCCCTGGTCAAGGGGATCACCGGATATCTGGGCGGGAGTCAGGCGGTACTGGCCGATGCTGTACACAGTCTGTCCGATTGCGTGACCGACATCGCCGTGCTGATTGGTTCCCATTATTGGTCCAGACCCCCGGATGCCGAGCATCCTTATGGTCACAGGCGGTTCGAGACCTTTGTGACCATTCTTATCGGGCTGGCATTGTTTGGAGCTGCAGTGGGAATCGGGTGGGAGGCCGTGACCTCCATCCAATCGGATACCCACAGGGTGCCCGGCTGGATAGCTGCCCTGGCGGCCGCGGTATCCGTGCTGGCCAATGAAATTCTGTACCGCTGGTCTGCCCGCTGGGGGCGTGCGACAAAGAGCACTGCGGTGCTCGCCAATGCCTGGCATCACAGGCTGGATGCGATCAGTTCCATTCCGGCCCTGCTTGCCGTGACCGGGGCGATCCTCATTCCTTCGTGGACCATGCTGGACAGGATCGGTGCGCTCCTTGTGGCCCTGCTTGTCCTTCAGGCCGCGCTTAGGATCATCTGGCCCGGGCTCAAGGAGCTCATGGACTGGGGTGCCCCCCGGGAAGTCTGCGAGAAGATTCGCGATGTGGCCCTGGCCCATCCTGCAATCCGCGATGCGCACAGGGTCAGGACCAGGTATCAGAGCGGGTCCATCTTTGCAGATCTGCATATTGTCGTAGATGGCAACATGTCTGTCATGCAGGGCCATTCCATTGCCGAACATGTGCGCAAGGCCGTGATCCAGGAGGTTCCCGACGTGGTCGATGTCATCGTCCATGTGGACCCCCATCAGGTTGAACACGTACATGTTGATGATCCCTGTCTGCGGGAGTGACGATGGGCGCTGCGATCCATCCCCCGGTACCGGTCGAGGACCACGAATCCTTTCCGAAACAGCGTACTCCGCTATCCATCTTGTATCTTTTACCCTATCTTCTTGATCATAGATTCTAATCTTCCTCCCACCCGAGCTTGCCGATCAAGGGGACAAAGGCCACGGCCAGCAGGTTGTCCGTGTGGAATAGATCCCGGTCCACCCGCGTCTGACGGATCAGTTTCTGGCCGTAGCGCAGACTGCCCACCGGCATGACCAGAGTTCCCGGGATGGCGAGCTGCTCAGACAGGGGCGCTGGTATGCGGGGTCCGGATGCCGTGACCAGAATGGCGTCAAAGGGGCCCTTTTCCTCCCATCCCAGCGTGCCGTCCCCGACGCGCACCTCGATATTGCTGATGTCTAGTTTCTTGAACGTTTCAGCGGCCTTGTGTGCCAGTTCGGGAACACGTTCGATCGTAAAGACCCTGCCGGCGATCCTGCTTAAAACGGCGGCCTGATACCCTCGTCCGCATCCTATCTCCAAAACGGTTTCCCCGCCCGCAAGTCCCAGGGCCTCGGTCATGTAGGCTACGATAAAGGGTTGAGAGATGGTCTGGTTCCACCCGATGGGCTGGGGCGAATCATCATAGGCCACCTCCTGCAGATCCTGCGGCATGAACATATGTCTGGGAACCGAACGCATGGCCTCGAGGATCAAGGGGGCATGGATACCCCTGGCCTCGATCTGGGTGGTGACCATGGTCTGTCTCCTGGTGCGGGTCGTGGGGGTATCGTATTGGCTCATACGCGGTTCCTCTTTCAATTGCTTGATTTTCATGATAGAGTTCTGATATTCTCATGTTATTTTCCAGCTATGTATTCCCAGGTACATCAGAAACAACCATTTTCCAAGGAGGATCGATGAAAACAGAAAAAGGTGTATGGAGTCCGTATCTGGCCGGGGCGTTGAGCGGGGTTTTAGGGGTCGTTTCCGTTGCTGTGGCCGGAAAGTTCGTGGGGGCCTCGACCACCTTTGTCCGGGCTTCCGGGATGATCGAAAAGATATTCGGATCGGAAGCCGTGGCCAACAATGTCTATTACATGTCCAAGGGTGTGAAGTTCGATTGGCAGTTTCTGTTTGTCATTGGCATTTTCCTCGGTTCCCTGATCGGCTCCCTCTCTTCGAAGACATTTTCCTGGCAGCCTGTACCTGACATGTGGAAAAACAGACATGGTCCGGGTGTGGGCAAGCGAGCCGTGGTCGCCTTTGTCGGCGGTATCGTGGCCATGTACGGGGCACGGCTTGCCGGAGGATGTCCCAGCGGCCATGGTCTGAGCGGATTGATCCAGCTTTCGGTGAGTGGGTTCATTGCTGCGGCCTGCTTTTTCGGGGCCGGTGTTCTCATGGCCGCCATTGTGTATCCTCGGACCGGAAAATAGGATCATCGCTGGTCGATACAACGAATTTGTCGAAATCATCTGACCGGACCCGCATTGTCCGGTGTATCGCAAGGAGGCGTGTATGGCTCTCATATATGGATTGGTAACTGGGATCGTGTTTGGATTTTTGCTGCAAAAGGCCCAGGTCATCAGGTACGATAAACAGCTCGGGGCGTTGCGGCTCATGGATATGACCATCGTCAAATTCATGCTTTCGAATATCATTGTGGGCATGATCGGGATCTATCTCTTAAACGACATGGGCGTGGTCAAACTATCGGTCAAGGCGACATCGGTGGGGGCCAATGTCCTTGGAGGGATTCTGTTCGGTCTGGGATGGGGGCTTCTGGGATATTGCCCCGGCACCTCGGCCGGGGCCCTGGGAGAGGGACGCTGGGATGCCCTCTGGGGTATCGGCGGGATGCTCGTGGGGGCATCGATTTTTGCCCATACCTATCCGGCACTCAAGGATACTGTGTACACGTGGGGAAGTTTCGGCAAAATCACCCTGCCCCAGGTTCTGGGGATCAACCACTGGATTGTGATCATCGTCCTGGTGATCGCGTATGTTGCGCTGTTTCGGTGGTTTGAACGCAAGGGGTTGTAGGGAAGCAACAGCAGGTACAATTGAAGATCGAGAATCAATAAGAAAGGGCGGACCCATGATGGGTCCGCCCTTTCTGGTTTTTCAGAATGCGTCTACGTTCGTTATTCCGCTCTGTTTTCCTGGCTCTTTGGTCGTTCCAGACTGATGCGACCGATGATCCCGTTTTTCAGTTCCCGCAAAAACAATTCCGATGCCTTGTGCAGATCGATCCCGCCTCCGCGAACCAGACATCCCCGCTTGCGTCCGATGGCCTCGAGCAAGGCCGGACCGTCCACGGGCAGCTGTTTGAGTTTGTACCGATGCATGAGCAGATCGGGATAGCTGCCAAGAAGATGGTTTCCCGCGTAGATGGCTACCTCGGGATAACTCATGGCCGTGTCCCGGATGGCCCCGGATGCAGCCAGCAAAAAGGCTCCATGCCTGTCTTCGAGTTTGGGCCACAGGATACCCGGGGTATCCGAGAGAACAACCCCGTTTTTCAGATCGATGTGTTTGGGTTTGCGGGTGATGGCCGCCTGATTGGCTGCCTTGGTGATCTCCCGGCCGACGATGGTATTGATCAGGGTGGATTTACCCACGTTGGGAATGCCGGCCATCATCACCCGGACGGGTTTGAACAGGTAATCCCGCTTCGGGGTCATTTTTTTGCACAGGCCAATGATCCGCAGGGCCTCTTTCTTGTTTTTGGCGCAGAGACCCAGGGCCCTGACCCCCTTTTCGCGCTGGAAATAGTCGATCCATTCCCCGGTTGTTTCCGGATCGGCAAGATCAACCTTGTTCAAAACCCGAATGCACGGCTTGTCTCCCCTGAGCTGACCAAGCAGGGGGTTTTGGCTGGAAAGGGGCAGCCGGGCATCGAGCACCTCCACGACCACGTCGATGGTGGGCATGACCTTGGCGATGGCCTGCCTGGCCTTGTGCATGTGTCCTGGGAACCAATTTATATCCATTTGATTTTTTGATTCTTATTGGTAATAGTTTGGCTGCCTGTCCTTTGGAAGATGGTCCACGAAAACCGTTTTTTCATGGACGCTATCTGAAATGAACGGGGCAGTTTGGTCATGATCGATCATCATTTATGCGCGTTTTTCACTCCGTGTTGCGGACAGATGTCGTGCAATTCACATGTATTACATCGGGGTGATCTGGCGTTGCAGACCTCGCGGCCGAACAGAACCAGACAATGATTGATATTTCCCCAATGTTGTTGAGGAAAAAGGGGCATGAGATCCTTTTCGATGCGGATGGGATTGGTCGATTCGGTCAGACCCAGACGTAGAGCTATTCTCTTTACATGCGTGTCCACGGCAATGCCTTCATGAATGCCAAAGGCGTTGGACAGAATGATGTTGGCGGTCTTTCGGGCCACCCCGCCCAGGGTGATCAATTCCTCCATGGTTCGAGGGACCTGACCGGCGAAATGGTCCACAATGGTTCGGGCCGCATGGATGAGGTTTTTGGTCTTGTTTTTGTAAAACCCTGTCGAGTAGATGACCCGTTCCACGTCCCGGGGATCGGCTTTTGCCATGGACTGCACGTCCGGCCAGGTTGCAAAGAGAGCGGGGGTGACCATGTTCACCCGTTCGTCCGTACACTGGGCCGAAAGGGCCGTGGCCACGAGAAGTTCCCAGGGGGTGGACCAGGTCAGGGCCGACTCGGGTTGGGGATAGCGTTTGGCAAGGCGTTTGAGAACAATCGCAGCCCGTTGTTTTTTCTCTGTTTCCCGGCCGTCTGCCTGCAGTCTAGGCGAGCTCAATCTTCTCTCCCGGACGCATGATGATCGGTTTGGTGGCCGGCGCGAACCTGCGGACCTGCCTGGTGAAATTCTCAGGATCGGCAGCCAGGGCAGGGAAGGTTCCCCAATGCATGGGAACCGCCTGGCGGCATGTGAGCAGGGAGCAGGCCATGGCGGCCTGACGGGCATCCATGGTAAAGACATCGCCCGTGGGCAGGAGAGCCAGGTCCATGGGACACAACTCGCCCCAGATCTTCATGTCCCCGAAGATGCCGGTATCACCGGCATGATAGAGGGTGAAACCGTTTTCCAGACGAATGATGAATCCCACCGGCGTGCCCACACCACAGGAATGAAAGGCCTGGGTCATGGTGATCCGCGTCCCGCCGACCTCCACGGTGCCGCCGATGTTGAAACCGATCCCATTGACTATCTGATCCTGATCAAGGCCCTGGTTTTTCAGGGAACAGGCCAGCTCCACCTGGGCGGCCAGTGCGGCCCCGGTCCGTTTGCAGATCTCCATGGTATCGCCCAGATGGTCGTCATGGTCATGGGTAAGCAGCACCAGATCGGCGTTTTCTATGTCCCCGGCGCTGCAGTCCGCAGAGGGGTTGCCTGAAAACCAGGGGTCGATGAGGATGGTTTGCGTGGGGGTGGTTATCTCGAAATTCGCATGGCCGTGCCAGGTCAGAAAATAGGTCATGAGCAATCTCCTTGCTGTTGGGTGAAAGATGGATTCTTCACTCTCTCCACAGACCCACGAACGATACCAGAGGGCTGATCGCCCGGGAATGTAGAAAGTTTTGTACCGCTTGGCAACGGACAAATGAACCGTCACGGGTAGATGACGTTCCAAGACGATTCGTGCCTTTTCCCTATGCTCTTTGTGAACAAGGGGTAAAGAACCGTCCTTCATGCGCGTGTCAATGTACCACGTGTGGAAAGAGGCGTGTCAAGAGGAATCGTTTTGACATGCGCTGCAGGTCTCTGTACAGGTGATACCTTGCCAAAACAGCGTAAGGAATGGATGATGAAGGACAAGATACTGCAGATCAAACAGACATTTACGGACGCGGTCGTTTCGGTCCTGGAGACCATGGCCAGAGTGGAGACAACTCCCGGCAAGGCGTTTACCAAATCCGCGGGTCCGGCCACGGGGGACATCTCGGGGGTTATCGGGATGTCCAACAACAACGGGCCGGGCAGGGGATCCATGTCGCTGACCTTTACCAATGAATCGGCGCTGGGGATTGTCGGAAGAATGTTCGGTGAGGAAATTGTCGAGGTGAACAAGGATGTCGTGGATGCTGTCGGGGAGATGACCAACATGGTCTGCGGTCAGGGGCGCAAGGGAATGGCGGATTGCGGCATCGTCTATTCGGGCGCCATTCCCACCGTGGTTACCGGCACGGGTCATACCATCAAACATGTGTCCACTTCGGCGGTTCTGGCTATCCCCTGTGATACGGAGTACGGGCCTGTCACCGTGGAAATCTGTTTTGGATAAACCGGGCATGTCATAGGTTTGATCGTCCAAGAGATATGTGGAGAACAAGAGCAACATGAAAAACAGAGTCTGTTATATAGAAGGTGATGGGGTGGGCCCGGAGATTTGGGCCGCGGCACGGCCGATTATCGATGCGGCGGTTCATGAATGCTATGCAGACGCACGCTCTATCGAATGGGTCGAGCTGCTGGCCGGGGAAAAGGCCATGCGCGAGCAGGGGGAATATCTGCCCCAGGAGACAATGACCGCCCTCAAAGAGGCCACCTTTGCCATGAAGGGGCCCTTGACCACGCCGGTTGGTTCGGGATTTCGCAGTCTGAACGTGACCATGCGCCAGAGTCTCGATCTGTACGCCTGTATCCGTCCGGTGCGCTATTTTCAGGGCATTGAATCCCCGGTCAAGCATCCCGAGCGTGTGGATATGGTCATTTTTCGGGAGAACACCGAGGATGTCTACGCTGGAATCGAATGGGAATCCGGGAGCGATGCGGCCAAAAAGCTGATCGGGTTTCTCCATGATGTCCTGGGCGTGGATCTCGATGCGACCAGCGGCGTGGGCATCAAGCCCATGACCCCGAACGGTTCCAAGCGGCTTGTGCGGCGGGCCATTCAGTATGCCCTGGATCAGGGCAGAAAGAGTGTCACCCTGGTGCACAAGGGCAATATCATGAAGTATACCGAAGGTGGGTTCCGCAAGTGGGGATACGAGCTGGCCGCCGAGGAATTCGGGGATCTGATTCACACCGAGGGGGAACCCGCCGAGGGTAAACCTCTGGAGATCAAGGACCGGATCGCCGATGCCATGTTCCAGGAAGTGCTCATGCGCCCTGCCCAGTATGACGTCATTGCCACGACCAATCTGAACGGGGACTATATTTCCGACGCCCTGGCCGCCCAGGTCGGCGGTCTCGGTCTGGCTCCGGGGGTGAACATGGGCGATACCCTGGCTCTGTTCGAGCCGACCCACGGTACCGCGCCGACCATAGCGGGCAAGGATATGGCCAATCCCGGAAGCCTCATCCTTTCAGGGGCCATGCTTCTGGATCACATGGGCTGGAACGAGGCCGGTGATCGCATCCGCCAGGCCGTGGAACGGGTGATCACCGGCAAGCGGGTCACCGTTGATCTGGCCGGTCAGATCAACGGCGCCACCCAGGTCGCCTGTTCGGCATTCGGCGAACTCGTCGGTCAGGCACTCGCGACTCGGTGATGTGGCTGATGCCCTGACCTTTGCGCGTCCCTGTCAAGAGGCCTTTCCAACGCCCGGTCGCTGGAAATTATCAAGGCGGAACGGGGCAGACACTTCGTCCGATCCTGCCGGGTCTCTTCGTAAGCCATTTCGAGGAGATCCAGCAGGGCCGTTCAAATGGTGTAACGCGTTGAAGCAACCCTATGATTCGATGTATCAGGAAGCATACCAAGGAAACGGCATGACACATCCCAGCAGCGAGCCCTTCAAATCCAAGGCCGATATCTTCAAGGCATTGGGTCATCCCGCCCGGCTGCTCATGGTCGAGGAATTGTCCCGGGGAAACAGGTGCGTGTGTGAATTACAGCGATTGGTAGGATCGGATATCTCGACGGTATCCAAGCATTTGCGTATCCTTCGAAAACTGGGGATTGTCGCGACGCACAGGAACGGAACCCAGGTCATCTATGAGCTGCGTCTGCATTGTCTGGGAACGTTCATGCAATGTGTGGAGCGCTTTCTCACGAATCGTTTCGATCGAAACATCCTTCCGAAATCCCCTTCCTCCTCCACGGACTAGCAGCCGTACTCTCTACCTTCTATTCCCCTTGCGAGCCTTTCTGCTCGTTATTCAGTATCTATTCAGCAGGGTTCCAACGATTGTCGTAAAAACGTCATCCCGGCGTAGGCCGGGATCTCCGGAGCTGTGGGCATTGTATGTTGAACAAGCAACTGCCCCGTCGTGCAGAATCCCGGATCAAGTCCGGGATGACGATCAAAAAAGACACGCGCCTTTTTGGGGATTTCTGAATAGTTACCTGAATAGTCAGGTTATTCATTTCCTTTTTTCAACGAGTTCCAACGCCCCGGGCAGGGCGTCGATGATCTCCAGGACCTGGGTCGCTGGAGTGGGGCAACAGAGATGTCCGGCATGCCTGTTGGTCAGGGCCGCCTTTTTGCCGGCCTCTTCGATGGATAATCCCGCGTCGATCAGGGCCGCGCAGATTCCGGTCAGTGTGTCGCCGGTTCCGCCCATGGCCTCCATGGCCTCGCTCGAGGGGGAATCGAGTTGCCAATGGATGCGGCCGTTTGTGGCGAACATATCCGTACTTCCCTTGATCAGCAGATGGCTTGCGGCATTGTCGTGTTTGTACGCCCGGTCGATGAGGGAAGGTGCGTCGGAGTTGTTGTGCAGGATGAATCCCCGGGTATAAAAGGGGTGGGGCGCGGTTTCGTCGGCCAGAAAGGCGAGTTCGCCCATGTCCGGGGTGAACAGGTCATAGGAGGAGGAAAACCCG
Source organism: Desulfoplanes sp. PS50 (assembly GCF_053851535.1). NCBI lineage: Bacteria > Pseudomonadati > Thermodesulfobacteriota > Desulfovibrionia > Desulfovibrionales > Desulfoplanaceae > Desulfoplanes > Desulfoplanes sp. PS50. The sequence goes on from NZ_JBSPZA010000012.1 coordinate 49,054, forward strand.
CTCATCTTGGCCGCATACATGAATCCGGCATCCGCGATCAGCTTGGGACGGGGATCGCAGTGATCGTCGATGGCCATGAGCACGCGGTTGTGCCAGTCAACGTCGGGCTGAAGATAATGGAAGACCAGGGTGGTCGCAGGCAGCTCATGGACGTGTTTTGCAAGGTGGGCATAGAGTTTTCTGCTCCCGTGTCCGAGTCCCTCATCGCCGACCAGCAGGGCGTACGGCAGGGGATGGCCATATACCCGGGCGGTCTGCAAGGCAGCTCCGATCAATGCGGGGGTTCCCCGATTGATGGGAACGGTGTGGCCTTCTATGGTGATTCGGTCGCCACTTCGCTCGACCGGTCCATAGGTCAGCGGAAATGTGGGATCGGGTACGGTTCCGATTATGACAAGCATTGGCGTGAGAGCTCCTCGTAGGCGAGCTGAAGGGCGTATCCGCACAGGGTATGCCCGATTTCGCGGGGTGATGTGGCCTCGTGGAGTGTGTATCCTGTGAGGCGTTCTGCCAGAAAGGGGACGTCGGGACATCCGCCGCCCGAGATATTGACGATGGTCAGATCGTGTTTGCAGATGGTCATCTTCATGTTCGCCGCCCGGACCATGAGGTAGTCGCCAAAGTCCTTGGAGTGGAAAAGATCCACCGGGGTAAGCAGGGGGCTGGTCACAGGAACGACCTCGATGGGACGGACATCACCGGTCTCGAGCAGGCGCAGGATGTTCATCTGCTCGACCAGGGGGAACTCCACGACCAGGTCGCATCCCTTTTGGATCTCCGGCGGAGGGCCCATGACCCGGATCCGCCATCCGGCCTGCTTGATGAGTTCTTCGGCCCGGATGACATCCGAGGTATGGTCAAAGATCATGATTCCCTTGTCCCATTTTGATTCCCGGGCAGGGGATTTTTTTTTGCGAAAAAGGTTTTTGAGGAACATGAGAGATCCGTGAGGTCGTGTCGATAATCGTTAATCGGCAATGGGTAGGGGCACGGCGTGCCGTGCCCCTTGGGAATTGCATGGAGATTGTCTCGATGTTGCTGATCGTTGCAGGATGTGCAGACGGATGCAAATCTCTGCTTTAGGATTTGACCATGGTCAAGGTATATTCCCCATCGTTTTCATCGATGGATGAGACATTCCATCCCTTGCCCTGGGCGGCTCGGGCCACGTTCTCCTTGGAGGCCTCGGTATCCACCAGGACGGTGATGGTGGTGTCGCTGGTGGTCTGAATGGCCATCATGGTATCCAAAACGGGTTGCGGGCAGGAAAGTCCGCGGGCGTCGACTGTGGTGCTCATTATCTGCTCCTTGGTGTGTGAGTGTGCGCTGTGAGCGTGTTTTACGGGGAGGCGGTGGATAGTGGGGACGGACACGGACTGACACGGACAACCGGCACGGACAAAGTACACGGAGATCGACTTCCGACCTCCGACTTCCGACCTTGTCCTTTCCCGTCAGCTCTGCATAAGGTCTGCTAAAGCTCGCAAGCTCGCTAAGCATTCACTTTAGCTCTGCATAAGGTCTGCTAAAGCTCGCAAGCTCGCTAAGCATTCACTTTAGCTCTGCATAAGGTCTGCTAAAGCTCGCAAGCTCGCTAAGCATTCACTTTTCCGGTCTCCCGTCTCCTTTTTTTTATTTTTTGCGCATGAACCAGCCTATCCCCAGACAGACGATCAGGCCGATGATCACGGCGGCGATGCCGTGCGGGCCGACACCCTTGGGGGAACTGGCCAGGCCGAAATTGTGGGAGAATCCCGCGCCCACGATCATTCCGAAGACAAAGACTGCTGCATCCCCGTCACCCTCTCCGGCCAGGAAGAGCTGCCGTCCGGGACAGCCTCCGGCCAGGGCAAAGGCGAGGCCCGCCAGGACCATGCCCATGAAATTCCAGAGTCCCTGGGTGTGGGCGACCGGTTGGCCGGCGAATCCATAGTTGAACTGACCGAACACCAGGTTGGCCAGAAAGGCGGCCAGGATCAGGGCGACCACCCCGCCGAAGAGATGGGTCTGCTTGAAGAGGATCAGGTCCCGGAAGGCCCCCATGGTGCAGAACCGGCTTCGCTGGGCCAGGATGCCTACGCCAAGACCGATGGCAAGGGCGATGAACAGGGGCGCGTGCATGGCACCGGGGCCCTTGAGACTGTAAAAGAGAATCCCGGATTTGGGTTCGCCGGGAATCTGGGGGTAGATGAGTGCCAGGGCCAGAAATCCGAGCATGACCAGGGAGATGAGCATGCCGCCGGCCGGATAGGTCTTTTTGGCGGGGCCGAGATTGTAGCCGTTTTTAAGGAACAGGGTGCCGATATAGACCCCGGTAACCAGTCCGAGAAGACCGAAGACGGCATTCATGTCCCCGCCGGCCAGACGGAGCATGGCCCTCCAGGGGCATCCCAGAAAGACGAGCGCTCCGATCATGGCGAAGATCCCCAGGATGAAGCGGACGAACGGGGCCGATCCGGTTCGGGGTCGGAAATCCCTGAAGGCAAGGGCGGCGCCAAGGGATCCTAGGACGAAACCGATGATTTCCGGGCGCATGTACTGCACCACGCCGGCACGATGAAAACCAATGGCTCCGGCAATGTCCCGCTCGAAACAGGCCACGCAGATGCCCATGTTTCCCGGGTTGCCGAGTTTTTGTAAAAGGGCGGCCAAGATCCCGATAACCGCCCCGACGCCGATGATACCCCATCTGGAAGCGAAATAATTTTTCATTGTCCGTGGTTCTCCCTGGGTAGAGGTTGATAGAAGGGGACGCATGCCAGATATTGGTTTGCTCGTCCCATGAAATAAAAGCATTACTATGCCCAGGAAAGAGATGATGACAAATTCAAAGTCCTGATTCATGAAGGAACAACGTATTGGTAAAAACTATTGCTCAGGGCGTTTGCGCGGCAGAGAGGGGGAGAATCGCAGGGAGGATCAAGCAGAGGATGGGACGTTGAAAGGGTGTGCGTGCTGTCCTTTGCGCACGGAGCGCATTTTTCCATATTGCTTTTTCAGATGAGTCAAGTTAGAGGCTTCCAATATTCTTTCATGTCTATTTTTGAGGGACGTTTTATGAAGATACCCATGCGTCAATTACAGGTGAATCAAAAGGGCCGTATCGTGTCCGTGGCCGCCCGGGGGGAATTGGGGCGGCGGATTCGGGACATGGGCCTGATTCCCGGCACCGAGATAACCATTGTTGGGCACGCCCCCTTGAAGGATCCTGTAGCCATCAGGCTCAAGGGATTCACCATGAGTCTTCGCAACAGCGAGGCCGATCATATCGTTGTCGAGACGAGCGAGCAGGAAGGATGATGGACCGAGCAATACGAGTCGCCCTGGCGGGCAATCCCAATTGTGGCAAGAGTACCACCTTCAACGCCATTACCGGCTCCAAGGAACGGGTGGGCAATTATCCCGGCATTACTGTCGAACGCAAGGAAGGGTGCTCCCGGATCAACGGGACCACCCTGCGGATCATCGATCTCCCCGGGACCTATTCCCTGACGGCCTATTCCATGGAAGAGCTGGTCGCTCGGCAGGTTCTGGTGGACGAGAATCCGGAACTGGCCATTGACGTGGTCGATGCCACGGCCCTCGAGCGGAGTCTCTATCTGGCTGTGCAGCTCATGGAGCTGGGGGTTCCGGTTGTCCTTGCCATGAATATGATGGATGAGGTGCGTGAAAAAGGGATTCACATCCATACCCACAAGTTGTCCCGGCGTCTGGGCGTTCCGGTTGTCGAGACCGTGGCCAAGACCGGCAAGGGTATCGACAAGCTCATGAAGACCACGGTGGACTACGCCAAAGGCGAGGCCATCAAGGAGTTTTCTCCCCTGCACATACCCTATGGTCCTGAACTGGATCCGATCATCGACAAGATGGTCGCCAGGATCGAGGAAGAGAAATTTCTCACTGAGCGCTATCCTGCCCGATTCATTGCGGTCAAATATCTGGAAAACGACGAAAGTCTGGTCAAGCGAGGTCGTGAAAAAAGCCCCCTGGGGCTGGAACTCGAGGCCATGGCCAAAGAGGCCGAAGCGATTTGTGACAGCTCCTCAGGGACCTATCCGGAAGCGATCATTGCTGACTACCGGTATGGCTTCATCAATGACATTCTCAAGGAAGGGGTTCTCGAGATCGATCCAAGCGACGATGTCTATACGCGTTCGGACAAGATCGACACCATCCTGACCCACAAACTTCTCGGTCCTGTGTTCATGCTGGCCATCTTGTACGGGATGTTCGCCGTGACCATCGAGCTCGGGGCCTATCCCCAGGAATTGTTCATCGCCGGGTTCGAATGGCTGGGGAATGTCTGTACGCGAATACTTCCCGACGGCATGCTCCAGTCCATGGTGGTTTCGGGAATTGTCGACGGGGTGGGCGGGGTGCTCAGTTTCGTGCCTCTCATCCTGATCATGTTCCTCATGCTCACCTTTCTGGAAGATCTCGGGTACATGGCCCGAATGGCCTATATGATGGACCGCGTTTTTCGATTTTTCGGACTGCACGGCTGTTCGGTCATGCCCTTTATTATTTCCGGCGGTATTCCGGGAGGCTGCGCGGTTCCCGGCATCATGTCCGCCCGGACCCTGCGCAGTCCCAAGGAGCGGTTGGCCACACTGGTGGTCTCGCCGTTCATGATGTGCGGGGCCAAACTGCCCCTGTTCATCATGATGACTGCGGCCTTTTTCCCCAATCATGCCGCACGGGTCATGCTGCTTTTTTCCCTGGGCGCCTGGGTCATTGCCCTGATCACGGCCCGTTTGCTCCGCTGGGCGATCATCAAGGGAGATCCGACCCCCTTTGTCATGGAACTCCCTCCCTATCGGATTCCTACCCTGCGCGGGATCTGGCTCCACACCTGGGAAAGGACCTGGCAGTATATCAAGAAGGCAGGAACGGTCATTCTGGCCATCTCCATCCTCATCTGGGCGGCCATGACCTTTCCCCAGCTCCCTCAGGAACAGGTCCGGGCCTTTGACGCACGGGTGGCCACCGTCATGCAGACACAGAACCTTTCCCAGGAAGAACGTGATCGCACGATCACAGCCATTCGCGGGGAACAGGCGGAAACCACATTGCGGAACACCATTGCCGGGCGTGTCGGGGATGCGTTGCTCCCGGCAACCTCGCTGGCGGGATTCAATTGGAAGATGAACATCGCGGTGATCGGCGGGTTCGCGGCCAAGGAGGTCATTGTCTCCACCCTGGGGACCGCCTATTCCATGACCGAGGTCGATACCGAGGATGCCACGGCCCTTGGGGAACGTCTCAAAAGCGATCCCCATTGGACCAGCCCCGCTGTGATCGGATGTATGGTTTTCATTCTTTTGTACGCCCCCTGTTTTGTGACCGTCATCGCCATGGCCAAGGAATCCAATTGGAAATGGGCCGCCTTTGCCGTTGTATTCAACACCCTTCTTGCCTACACCCTGGCCGTGATTATCTATCAGATCGGAGCGGCCGTGACCGGCTGACAATCGGGATGAGCCAGCCATCCTGGTTCAGCTACCTGCACGAGAACACATGTGTCCTTGGAGATGTTCGGGTTGTATTTGACTCCCATAATAAAATTCACTAGCTCTAACTTTCGTGAAATCAACATATGATCATGGCAGGGTAAGGTATATGTTTTCAGGCAAGCGGTGCAGGAGACGGGGAAAAAAAGGGCACGGTAAATGTACTGGATGCAGTTTACGGGCCCAATGTCCTCTTTCCACGCTTCAGATGGGCGAGAAACGATTGGTGGCCTGCATGAAATCCAACCGGCAGCTGGTTGGTCATCTGGCGGCCATGGGTATTTTGCCGGGAACCGAGATCGATGTGCTCAGCAATAATGACAGCGCCCTGGTCATTGGTGTGCGGGGCGGTCGGGTGACCCTGTCGCGGGAGATCGCCGATACGATCATGGTCGCCTGATTTGTCGGGTTTTTTTAAAGTCAGATGCAAAGAAAACATGCAGCGGAGGTGCGGTGACCATTCCGCCACGCTCATGCACTACGAACACGAGGTTGACCATGTCCTGGGACACACTATTTGTTTACGCGATCATCATCATAGCGGCGGTGTACATCATCAGCCGATTTGTACGCAAAAAGGGGCTTGGCTGCTTGGGTTGTCCGGGGAATTGTTCGGGAACCGAGGAGGGCGAGGCCTGTAAAACCTGCCCCCTTGCCCAGCATACGATCAAGCACACCCTCGAGGAAGAGGATAAGGATTCGAAATCGTCCTGACAGGTGTTTTCATACGCTCCATAAAAAAAGTACGCATGTTCATGCGTACTTTTTTTATGGTCGACCAGTCCGGGCTTGAAATTTCCCCGGTATTGCCAAGCATGGGGCATTGATTGTATGGAAGCGGGTCGTGGTCGAGTACGATCGGCCTGTAGAACAACAAAACGGTCATATTGTCATTCAGGGCGGAATCACTCGCCTTTTCACGTCAAGGACGTCGTATGCGGCTGCAGCATTTTCTTTTCTTTGCCCTCACCCTTCTGGTGGCAGCGGGGTGCGCCCCGTTTGCCCCGCAGACAAGGCCACCTTCCCTTGTCCATATTCCCTCCAGCTATTCGTTGTACGCGGAAAACGCTTCTCTTGAGACGCCCTGGTGGAAAGGATTTGCCAGCCCAGAACTCGATCGGTTGCTGGACGTGGCCCTGAGTGACGGATTCTCGATCCGTCAGGCCCGGGCCCGTCTGGACCAGGCCACGGCTGCCGCCCGCAAGGCCGGGGCATCCTTGTACCCCACGCTTTCGGTGGAGGCGGGATCATCCCATACACGGCAGAAAACAGAGAATGGCCCGGGAGGGGAACGGACCTATACAACCACCAAGAACCATTCCCTGGGCCTGGCCGCCCGGTACGAGCTCGATCTCTGGGACCGGATCGGATCCTCCCTGGAGGCCGAACGGCTTGCTGCTCAGGCCAGCCAGGAGGACGTGCATACCGCGTTCATGACCCTTTCCGCCCAGATCGCGTCCAATTGGATCGAGATCCTCCGGGTTCGCCGGGAACAGACATTGATCAAGGCCCAGATCGCGACCAACGAGACCTATCTCGAGGTTTTGGAGCTGCGTTTTGACAAATCCCTTTCCAGTGCCCTCGATGTGCTTCAGCAACGCGAAATACTGGCCCGTTCCCGGACGCTTCTTCATCCCCTGGAGGCCAGGGAGCGGGTTCTCATGCATGAAACCGCAGTGCTCATGGGCAAATCCCCGGATTTCGATCTCGGCCTGACAGGCGATCTGCTGCCTTCCCCCCTGCCTCTGCCTGCAACCGGCATTCCCGCAGATCTGCTGGCCAACCGGCCGGATGTCCGGGCCGCGGGGCTGCGTCTGCGTTCTTCGCAATGGGCGGTCTCCAGTGCCCGGGCCGACCGTCTTCCTGCCATCACCCTGACCGGACGGGCCGAGTATGCAAGTGATCAATTCAATACACTGTTTGATAATTGGCTGGCCAATCTGGCCGCGGGGCTGACCGGACCCATCTTTGACGGCAACCGGCGGTCCGCCGAGGTGGACCGTACCCGGGCCGTGGCCAGGGAACGGCTGGTCGACTACGAGCAGACCGTTATGGAGGCCATCCGGGATGTGGAAAACGCCCTGGTGAATATCACCAAGCAGCAGGAGTATCTCGAGGCCGTTGACCGGCAACTGGCTCTTGCCCGGATGACCCTGGAACAGGCCGGAGAACGCTATCAAAACGGGGTGGTTACCTATTTGACCGTTTTGACCAGTCTGCTCGACGTGCAGTCCCTGGAGCGCACCCTTGTTCAGGGGCAGGCGGATCTGCTGGTGTACCAGATCGGCCTGCACCGGGCTCTGGGTGGGTCCTGGTATGAAGAAATGGAAACGCAGGCACAGGGACCGGCAGACAGACGGACGGACCCCCCGCATATCGAGACCACGATTACGAGTGAACAAGGATCATCATGACAGCATCAGAAACCACAACCAGAAGGTGGTGCAAAAGGATTGTCGGCATTGTACTGCCCCTGGTCATCATTGGTCTGGGCGTTTTCGGGGCGAAGTATTTTTTACAATCCCGTCCGACACCCCAAAAAAAGCCCCTGGTCTCCCTGGCACCGCTGGTGACGGTTCAGCCGGCTGTGTTCGGTAGCGAGCAGATCCTCATCCAGGCTATGGGAACCGTCGTGCCTGCCAGCAGGACCGTCCTCAGTGCCCAGGTTTCCGGAAAAATCATCGAGCTGGCCACGGGGTTCGAACCCGGCGGCATTCTGTCCCAGGGCACCCGTGTGGTGAAGGTCGATCCCCTGGATTTCGAGTTGAACGTACAGCAGAAACATGCGGCTCTGGTTCAGGCCCGCGCCTCCCTGGCCCTTGAACAGGGACAGCAGGACGTGGCCAAAAAAGAGTGGAATCTTTTGCGGGGTGATCAGGACATGGATCCGGAAGAGGCCGTCTTGGCCCTGCGCACACCCCAATTGGAGCAGGCCCGTGCCACTGTGGACAGGGCTCGTCTCGATCTCCAACAGGCCGAGTTGGATCTGGAGCGGACATCGGTCACTGCGCCCTTTAATTGTCTTATTCTGGAAAAAAATGTCGATCTCGGCTCCCAGGTTTCATCACAGACCTCCATTGCCACCCTGGTGGGCACGGATGCCTTCTGGGTGGAGACCTCCATTCCCACGGATCGGCTGACCTGGATTGTTGTCCCCAGGGGAGGAAGTCATGGAGGCAGTATCGCCCACATCCGTTCCTCCGGCCAGCAGCAGGAGCGAACTGGCCGGGTGATCCGGCTACTCGGAAATATCGAATCGCAGGGACGCATGGCCAGGGTTCTCGTGCAGGTTACCGATCCCCTGGACTTGAATCAGCCGAACCCTTCGCGCAAACCGCTTCTGCTCGGTGAGTATGTGCATGTGGATATCGAAGGCAGGGTGCTCGAGGATGTGGTCGCCCTCTCCAGGGACGCTCTGCGCGACGGCAATCGTGTCTGGATAGCCACCCCCGAGGACACCCTGGATATCCGGCCGGTGGACGTTGTCTGGCGGGATGCCCACATGGTCTATCTGGGCGGGGGTATTGCGGCCGGAGAGAAGATCATTCTTTCGGATATCAGTACCCCGATTCAGGGCATGGAGGTGCGAATCGCCGATAAGAAGAACCATCCCGACCAGGAAACCATGAAGGGGAGCTCGACGCGATCATGAGTGATCATTTCGTATCCTCAAAGGGCCCCATAGCCTGGATGGCGGGCAATTCCGTTGCCGCGAACCTGGTGATGGTCGTCTGTCTGATCGGCGGCCTGATCATGGGCAGCCATATCAAGCAGGAGGTCTTTCCCGATTTCGATCTGGACATCGTCACCATCACCGTGGCCTATCCGGGTGCCAGTCCCGAAGAGGTGGAAAAGGGGATTGTCCTGCCCGTTGAAGAGGCGGTCGAGGGGCTGGAAGGGGTGAACGACGTCACCTCCACGGCCAACGAGGGTTCGGGTTCGGTTGTCGTGGAGATTGTCGAGGGTGAGGACATTCAGCGGTTGGCCCAGGACATTCAGAGCGAGGTCGATCGGATCACCTCCTTTCCGGACGATGCCGAAGAACCGAGCGTGACCATCGTGGCCCGCAAACGGGAGGTCGTTTCCCTTGCCCTGCACGGGGATCAGTCCGACTGGGTATTGCGTGAGATGGCCGAGAATCTGCGAGACAGATTCATGCAGGATCCTGATATCACCCAGGTGGAGCTCAGCGGTGTGCGCGATTTCGAGATCAGCATCGAGGTTCCTCTGGAAAATCTGCGCCGTTACAACCTGACTACCGCGGAAATAGCCAGTCGCATCGACAAGGCTTCAGTGGATCTTCCCGGCGGCGGGATCAAGACCAGTGGGGGGGAAATTCTTGTTCGGGTCAAGGAACGCAAGGATTACGGACGAGAGTTCGGCAAGATCCCTATTATCACTGCCAATGACGGGACCCATGTGCTTCTCGAGGACATCGCCGAGATCAAGGACGGGTTCGAGGACAGCGATGTTTTTGCCACCTTTGACGGGCAGTCCGCTGTGCTCATCGATGTCTACCGGATCGGGGATCAAACCCCGGTCGAGGTGGCCGATGCGGTCAAACGCAATATCGAGGTTTTCAAACAGATTCTTCCTACGGGACTCTCCCTGGATATCCTCAAGGACAATTCCAAGATCTACAAGCAGCGTCTCGATCTTCTGCTGACCAACGGATATCTGGGGCTTGGGCTCGTGTTTTTATGTCTGGCCCTATTCCTCGAAACCCGCCTCGCCTTCTGGGTGAGCCTGGGCATTCCCATCTCTTTTCTTGGCTCCCTGCTGCTTCTGCCCGGGTTCGGGGTGACCATCAACATGATGTCCATGTTCGCCTTTATCATCACCCTGGGGATCGTGGTGGACGATGCCATTGTGGTGGGCGAAAACGTGTACAATTATCACCAGAAAGGCATGCCTTTTCTGGATGCGGCTATACGGGGTGCCCGGGAGATCTCCATGCCCGTGATCTTCAGTGTGCTCACCAATATCGTCACCTTCATGCCCATGTATTTCGTGCCGGGTATCATGGGCAAGATTTTCAGACAGATTCCCCTGGTTGTTATCAGCGTGTTTGCCGTTTCCCTGGTGGAGAGTCTTCTTGTTCTGCCGGCACATCTTGGTCATCAACGGGAAAAGAGACGGGGAAACCCTGTCACCCGGTGGATGCACGCCAGGCAGCAGGGGTTCAGCAAATGGTTCATGCATTTTGTTAAAACAAAGTACGGTCCATTTCTGGATCTGACCCTGACGTACAGATATGTGACCATTTCCCTGGGCATTGCCGTGCTTTTAGTGACCATCGGCTACGTGAAGAGCGGTCGTATGGGCATGACCCTTTTTCCCAAGATAGAAGCGGATTACGCCAAGGTGACCGCAGTTCTGTCCTATGGCACAGCTGTGGAAAAAACCAGGGAGATCCAGAAGATTCTCGTGGATGCGGGAAGGGAAGTGGCTGAAGACAATGGGGGTGAACGGCTCGTCACCGGGATTTTTGCCCAGATCACCAGCGGGGGTTCGACCTCCGAGGTCCGGGTTTATCTCACCGATCCTGAAATCCGCCCCATGAGTACGACCGCGTTCACCCGGGCCTGGCGCGAGCAGGTCGGTGAACTGGTCGGCCTGGAATACATCACCTTTGCCTCGGATTCCGGGGGTCCGGGATCGGGCAAGTCATTGACCGTGGAACTCAGCCATCGGGATATCCATATCCTGGAGCGGGCCAGCGAGGAGTTGGCCCGGGATCTGGAAGTCTATCCCAATGTCACGGATATCGACGACGGGTTTTCCCCGGGCAAACGGCAATTCGATTTCAAGATCCGCGATTCCGCCCGGGGACTGGGACTTCGGGCCGAGGATGTGGCCAGGCAGGTCCGGACAGCCTTTTACGGCGCCGAGGCCCTGCGGCAGCTGCGGGGGCGCAACGAGGTCAAGGTCATGGTCCGGCTGCCCAAGTCCGAACGGGTTCTGGAACACAATATCGAGGAGCTCATCCTGCGGACACCCTCGGGCGTGGAGATCCCTTTGCGCGAGGCCGTGATCATGGAGCCGGGAAGGGCGTACACGACCATTGACAGGCACAACGGGCGCAGGACCGTGGAGGTGACCGCCAATGTCATCCCCCAGAGCAGGGCCAACGAGATCTTAAACGCCCTGGTCGCCGAGTCCCTGCCCGCGCTGATCGAGAAATATCCCGGTCTTTCCTACAGCTTCGAGGGCCGGCAGGCGGATATGCGCGAGTCCATGGCCAGCCTGGTGCAGGGGTTGTTCATGGCCCTTCTGGTCATCTACGGATTGCTGGCGGTGCCCTTTCGCAGCTATGCCCAGCCCCTGATCATCATGGTCAGTATCCCTTTCGGGATCGTCGGGGCGGTCATCGGACACATCCTCATGGGCTACTCCCTGAGTCTGATGAGCCTTTTCGGGATCGTGGCCCTGTCCGGCGTGGTGGTCAACGGGTCGCTGGTACTCATTGATTTCGCCAACAGGGAACGCAAGGAAAATGGTGTCAATGCCCATGACGCGGTGCTCACCGCCGGCATGGCCCGGTTTAGACCGATCATTCTGACCACCTTCACCACCTTTGGCGGCCTCGCCCCGATGATCTTCGAGACCTCCCGGCAGGCGAGGTTTCTCATCCCCATGGCCATCTCCCTGGGTTTCGGCATCGTCTTTGCCACCCTGATCACCCTGGTCCTGGTGCCCGCCCTGTACATGGTCGTGGTGGACGGTATCGAGATGATGCGCTGCAAAAAGGTCTGAGCAGGGTTTTTTTCTAATCTTCTGCACATGAAAGAACCGCGAACAGGCCGGAAAATATTTTTTCCGGCCTGTTCGCGGTTGTGATCTGGTTGCCCCGTGTGAAAAGTGCGGTATCGCAGGGTTTTTTATTCAGGAGCTGTCGGGAAGAAGTTTTTGTACATCTGATCGTTTTCTTGTCGTAGAGAATTGCTTGTCAGGTCAATATCAACGAAGGACCAAGCGACTCAGTCGTCAATGGTGTCTGCGTAGTAGGAGAGCTTGAGGCCGGGATTCAGATACTTGTAGGCTCCAGGCTCCAATTCCAGGGTTGATATTCCTTTGCGTATATAGATGTCCGGTTCCTCGGCGATATCCAGGATGGCTGCCTTGGTTCGCGGAATGTCCGGATCATAGATCAGCAGGTGAGGGCGTAGGGGCATGTCGGGATTGGTTGCGATCACCTTCGCCACATTGTCGTTGGAGAGCAGGACGATCGATCCGGGGGGGTATATTCCCAGGCGCTGGGCCAGGGCGGACAGGATATGCATGTCAAGCAGCTCCGCATAGTTCTTGAACATGAACAGGAGGGCCTGGTGGGGGGCGAGACATTTCTGGGGATCGTCATGGTTCGTGAGATTGTCATAGACATTGGCAACGGTAACGATTCTGGAAAGCGGGCCGATGTCCGTGTCTGCAAGTCCTGCAGGATATCCTGCGCCTCCGAGATATTCATGGTGGTTTCTGACCATGTCCAAAACAGCAGAGGGGGTTTCGGGGTCCGCTTTTTGAAGTATCTCGACTCCATATTCCGGATGGCGCTGCACAAGGGCCCGTTCGGGCTTGGTCAGGGTGTCCCTGGATTTGCGCAGGTATTTCTTTTCGATGCGCAATTTGCCGATATCGTGGAGCAGAGCGCCCTTGCCCAGGATCTGCATCTCCTGGTCGGTGAGGTTAAGTGATTCGCCCAGCATAAGGGCGAGAACGGACACGTTCAGAAAATGGTAGGAAAAGTCACCTTCGTCGCCTTCCAGACTCATCAAATGGACAAGGGCCTCTGATTCCGAAAGAAAGACGCCTGCAATCTCTCCCACCACTGCCTCGACCTGTTCCACCCCTGCTTTGTTGGCGGCGAACAAATTCGCCATGATGTTGGGCAGTTGATTCATTGTATGTCGGTATTTTCCCCGGCACCTCTCAATTCTTTTCCCGATTTTTTTCAGCCGGTCGATCTGGTCCTGTTTCTGCCTGAAGGAACATGCGTCCGACTGTGGTTCTTCGGCAGAAAGGGATTCCTGCGGAGATTCCGCGGCCTGTTTCAGGGGCAGGGGGGGCGGTCGCTTTTTTCAGGGAGATAATAGACATCCTTTATGCCAGCTTCTTTGATGCTGCGTATCTGCTTGTCATTTTTGATCTTGAAATTGTTCAGGACAAAAGGGTGTTTCAACCAGTTTTCAGACAGGGAAACAAACATTCCCGGCTGGATCTGGTCAACGGTGATTTTGATTCGTGTATGTGACATGGTGTAATGATGTCTATCTTGATGAAATATTTTCTAAATGACTAATTTCTGCATCATCAGTTTATCTTTTCTGTTTACTTCGATGCACGAATGTATCCATTCTTTCAGCTTGGTTTTTTGATCCATGCGGTCGAAGAATTGCTGGTTGAGTTTCTCTTCCTTTTTTCCCCATAGATTGTTTTGCAGATAGTGATCCATGGCGTTGGCTACATGCACGGCGATCACCGGACTGAAGTCCGGACTCTTGCTCATCTCGGGGGTATGGTGGAAGGCGATCCCCTGGGCGATCCTGAGCGGGATTCCCCACAGGCTCATCAAATAGGCCCCCACCGTGCCGTGGGTTGCCCCGAAGGTGGCGATCTCCAGCCGGGCCATTTCCGATTCCGACGATTGTTTGCGCATGGCGAGCAGTTCGAGATATTCCTCTTCAAAGGTGAGTAGAAGGATATACTTTCCAATGTCATGGAGCAGCCCGGCCATGAAACACATGTTGACGGCGTCCCTGTCGGCTGTCTCCCGGGCGGCGATGGCGGCTGCGTATCGGGCGGTCCTGAAACCATGACGCCATAATGCGTAGATGGGAAGCTCCATATGGCTTATGTCGTGATAGGACATGAACAGATCCGGGGTGTTCACGAGGGTGGTCAGGGTTTCCTTGCCGATGATCGAGGCGGCTTCTTCCAGCGAGGGGAGTTTCTTGATTTCGCAGAGAAAGGAATTCAGGACCACCTTGAGTACGTTCGCCGCCATGGCCGTATCATAGCTGAGGATGTCGGCGATTTCCTTGTGACCTTCCCGTTCCAGGGCCATGTTCATCAACGGGTAAAATATGGGCTGTGAAGGAAGCGTCCCGATTTCGGTGATACTGTCCCGTACTCTTTTCTGGGTAACCAGTTTTTTGAATTGCTGGATTTTGCCGACCAATCTGACGAGATCCTCCTTGGAGTAGGGCTTGTGCAGGAAGGCATGAGCGGGGATGATGGTTTTCAGGATAAGCTCATGATCCGAATGTCCGGACAGGATGATGCGTATGATTCCCGGGTATCGGTTCCTCACTTCCTGAAGAAATGCCGCTCCATTCATTTCCGGCATGTACATGTCGGAAATGACCATGTCGAAGGGGTGTTCGTTAAGCAGATCCAGCCCCTGCCTACCACTTGTAAGGTAATACACGTCCCATGCATCACGCATGTCACGCAGGGACCGTTTCATGGCCCGAAGAATATTTTCTTCATCATCGACAAAGAGGATGCGAATTCTGCTGTCTTCCTGAGTCATAAGCTCCCTGTACCGGAGAAGCTGTTTCTTGTTCGCTCGAAGTGAAAAGCGATCTCACGCAACCGGACTGAACAATGGTTTGTCAGTCGATGGGCAGGCGGATAATGAACACCGCCCCCTGGCCCATTTCACTTTCAACCTCTATTGTTCCGTGATGTTTGTTGACGATTGCTCTGTACGCGAGATTGAGTCCCTGTCCTGTGCCTTTTCCCACTTCCTTGGTCGTGAAGAAGGGATCGAAGATCCTTTGTTTGGTATCCTCCGACATTCCGGGGCCATTGTCGCTGATGCGGATTTCCACCAGATCATCCCGACTTGTCGTGTGGATGCCTATTTTCCCGGTGATCTCTGAGCCTTTTTCTTTTGATTCAGCTATCGCCTGGGCTGCATTGACGATGATGTTCAAGAAAACCTGTTTGATCTCCCCCTGATAACAGGAGACCAAAGGGAGTTCCGGGTCGAGATCCGTTTCCATCTCGGCGTGATATTTCCATTCGTTTTTGGTCACCAGAATGGTATCCACAAGGGCCTGGTTGATATCCAGCGGGGTCTTGTCGTCGCCTCCGGGATGGGCGAACTGCTTCATGGATTTCACTATCTCGGAGATGCGCTGGATGCCCTCCTGGGATTGGCTGAGTGCCAGGGGTATTTCCTCGAGCAGATATTCCAGATCGATTTTGTCCAGCATCTGCTGGATATTGGAAAAGATGGAACCTGTATCGTCTTTTTGGTCCGAAGCGGTTTGTTCCTGGATGTATGTGAGGGCTTCGATGATATCTTTGAACGCATCGTCCAAGAAATCGACATTGTTGCCCACGTATTGTGTCGGCGTGTTTATCTCGTGGGCAATTCCAGCGGCGAGCTGACCAATTGACTCCAGTTTCTGAGCCTGGGTAAGCTGGCTTTCCATGACTTTTTTGGCGGTGATATCGGCCCCGATAAGGATGAACCCGTCGAATGCATTGTCTATGTCCAGAGCGGGGTTGATCGTTATCCCCAGATATCCCTCGGTTCCATTCTGTGTGGTATATCGGATGTCAGGAAGGTGGATGGAACGTTTTTCACGGGCGCATTTGTCCAGGCCTGCGCGTATTTCCGGGCAGTCATGTGTCAGACTCAGGGAAAAAAGCGATTGGTTTTCTACTTCAACGTGACGGATATTGAATATTTTTTCAGCCGTGCCATTGAAGTATTTTATTCTTTTGTCCCGCTGCAGGACGATCAAAAACGCGGACAGGGATTCGATGATCTGTTTGAGCTCCTGCTGGGCGAGGAAAAGTTCCTTTTCGTATTGTTTTCTAATGGTTACATCGGAAATGATCCCGAGGATGCCTATGTCCTTCTCTTGGCGGTAGTCAAAGGTATCGAAGTTCAGGATGACATTTCGGTTGTTGCCCTGGGCATCCCTGAGCGTGCCTTCCAGGATGTGCTCGTTGTGGAGGATTGTGTTTTCATCCTCTCCCAGCAATGGGTCGATATGAAAGGTGGTTTTCAGTTCTCCCGGGCTCGCGGCGAGCAACCTGTCTTTTGAAATGCCGAAAAATCTTTCAAAGGCCCTGTTGCATCCCAGATAGGATCCTTTTCTGAGTTTATAGAAGAGCGGCAAGGGGATGATATCCATGAGAACATCCAGAAACTCTTTTTGTTCTTCGACCTTGCGCAGTGTCTTGTGCTGGACTGTGATATCGATGATTACAAACACGATCCGGTCTATTTCTCCGGAGTTGTTCAACAACGGGGTTCCGGATATGTTCAGGATTTTTTCCTGCCCATCGGGGCGGTGCAGAATGTGCTGGATATTGTGCACCGAACGTTTTTTCGACATTATTTGAATGAATGGCAGGTCGGATTCACACAAAAGGTTGCCGTCAATGTCAGTGACGTGCCATTGTGCTGAATTGAATTGCAGATCGCAGATCTGTTTTTTCGGTATCCCGAAAACGGTTTCGGCCATTTTGTTGGCAAAGGTGATCCGCCCTGACCTGTCGATGACCAGGGTGCAGAAGGGACCCTCCTCGAGGATGCGGTACAGAAGCTCCTGTTTCTTCTGAAGCGTCTTTCGGGCCTCGGAATGGGCCACTATTTCACCGATCAGGCGGGCGGAGATGGCCAGCCGCTTTTTTGCCAGGTCTTCGACGAATTTCGGACGCGTTACATATTCCGAAGCGGCTTTGAACAATGTGCGTTCATCGATATGATACAGATGGGCCAATTTTTGAATGGATTGTCGATCCCTGGGCGGCGTACCGTACCCAAAGACAATGGCCCCGATGACCCTGTGTTCAGAAATGATCGGTAGCCCATACATACGGATTCCCCCGACGCATTCTCTGTCCATTCTCTGTCCCGAGGCTATCACCTGTTTTGCCAGATCTCCCCAGCAAAACTCGTGGCAATGCCACCTGCCGCTCGAGAGGGCCTCTGCATTGTCATCGGTCTGACAAAGATTTCGCGAGGCTTCATCGAGCATACGGCACCACGATGAAGAAAACATCTGCAAGGCATAATCGCCATCGGCCTCGTAGATGGCGAGTGATGAATTGATGAGGGTCAGGGCGTCTTCAGCAATCAATCGCAGTGTCTCTTTACCGACCGTGTCCAGGATCAGCCGTGTCGTGTTCAGCTCGGTGAGATCGCCGTATGGGATATGAAAGTCGGACGGCTTTTTGAAAACAGCATCCAGGTCCTGCTTCATGGAGCAGGAGAAATCGGATGCTTGGCCGTGCTGGGGTGCGGAGCTGTCCTGCTCGGGCCAAAGGGATGTATCTGGCTTATGCGTCATAATCGTGAACCCCTGTATGCGGGAGCTAGCCGTGTGGGTGGCCGGCATACCACGGTTTAAAGACTGGTTCAGGATGATTGGTGATCAGTTCTGGTTGGGAAGTTCATGTTTCTTGTCGATTATTTTTTTGGGAGGGATAAGGACCTGGATCGGCTGCTTGACCCCGTAGGTCTCGTCCATGCGAGTGAGTTTTTCCAGGATGGTTTCAGTTACCTCGTGTCCACTGGGCAGAAGTTTGGACCCGTTGAGGGCAAAAATGTCTTCCATGAGAACCATGAAGGGGCGAAGTCTACCCAGGGTGAGCTGACGAACCTGATACTGCTCTTCCGCCCTGAGCACCTCGACAAATGCCTTGTAGACACGCGGGTCGTAGCGTTCTCTCTTGTCCGCCAGCTTTTTCAGGGCGTCTTTGCTGGACATCCCCCGGTTGACGTAGAGGTTGTAGTCCAGAACCAGCTTCAGAATGCGAGCGCCCAGGGGGATATCCTGCCCCTTGACCGTATCGATGGGCAGTCCGCCACCGTTGAAATATTTTTCCTGGTAGGTGACGATCTCGGCCACCCTTTCCATGCGCGGAATTCTTTTCAGGATATTTGCGCCGATAAAGGGATGCTGATTGTACAGCTGTAATTCTTCGGCATCCAGTTTTTCCCCTGTTCGGATTTTTTTGAGCACCGTGCTGGGCAGGGTAATGCATCCGATCTGCGAGAGCATGGCCGCATTTTCGTAAAGCCAGATATCCATCTCCCCCATGTGGATGGCCACATCCCGGACAAATCGCTTGATACGTGCGGCCCGTTCCATGGCCTCCTGGTTGGTCATGCTCAGGATTTCCATGAGAACCTGGACGGTTCCGGTCAGGGTTTTCTCCAGGAGTTCCTTTTCTCCGGTCTGGAGTCGATATTGGGCAAGGGCGTCATCGAGGGTTCGAATGATATCCTCACTGCGCGTGGGTTTGGTCAGAAAGCGAAAGATATGGCCGCCATTGATCGCCTCTATGGCATCGTTGAGGTCTGCCTGGCCCGTGAGCATGATGCGTACGGTATCGGGAAACATCTTTTTTACATGACTCAAAAAGACGATGCCGTTCATCTTCGGCATTTTCATATCCGCCACGACAACGGCATATGGGCCGGACTTGTTCAATTTTTGAAGCCCTTCCATGGATCCGGGCGCAATATCCACATTGAATTTTTTTCTCAGGATCCGGGTGAATGTTTCCAATATATTGATATCGTCATCAACAAACAGAATTTTTTCCATGAGCATTTTGGTTGTATAGGGAGTTGGAGAAGAAAAAAGCATGATGCATGCATCGTCAACGTATCAGAAATAATTACGCCGCGTGCTTCCTCAACACGGGTGTCCTCTTGTTTTATGAACAATTCTAGCATTATTTTAATGTAAGACTCAAGCCCTGGTGCAGATATTTTTCAGAAGTTAGAAGATTTTAACTTGGAGGTCGCCGGATGGAATCTGGTACCAAAAAAGCCGGGAACAGTGTTCCCGGCTTTTTTGGTGAAGGGTAGATATACAATGGGGATCACAACCCCTGGACCGTTGGAGCTATCCTGGTCAGGGGGAGGATCTTGTGCACCCCGCCCGCTTTGATGGCTTCCTTGGGCATGCCGAAGACCACGCAGGTGGCCTCGTCCTGGGCGATGGTCATGGCCCCGGCATCGAACATCTCCTTCATCCCGGAGGCCCCGTCGTCTCCCATGCCGGTCATGATCACCCCCACGGCGTTGGGTCCGGCATAGCGGGCCGCGGATCTGAACAGGACGTCCACCGATGGCCGGTGGCGTTGGACCAGGGGGCCGTCCTTGAGAGATACATAATACCTGGTTCCGCTGCGGTTTAAAAGCATGTGCCGGTTTCCCGGGGCGATCAGGGCGTGGCCTCGAAGCAGGGTGTCGTTGTCTGCCGCCTCCTTGACCGAAATGGTGCAGATCTCGTTCAGCCGTTTGGCAAAGGAGGCCGTGAACATCTCGGGCATGTGCTGGACAATGGCGATGGCCGGGCAGTCATGGGGCAGGGCCTGGAGAAAGACACGCAAAGCCTCGGTCCCGCCCGTGGAGGCCCCGACAATGACCACCTTTTCCGTGGTCTGCAGGGAAAAGCTTTTCGTGGTTGAGGCGCTGATGACCGCGTCAGCCGAGAGTTTGGGTTCGGGATTCAGTTCGTGGATCTGGCGTTTGGACTTCAGATTTGCCTTGGCCGCCGCCTTGATCGTGTCGATGATCCGGATACGAGCGTCCTCGAAAAACTGCTTGGTCCCGAGTTTGGGTTTCTCGATCACATCCACGGCCCCGTATTCCAGCGCCTTGATCAAGGTGTCCGACCCTTTGACCGTCAGGGTGGAACACATAATTACCGGGATGGGATGCTGGGACATGATCTTGCGCAGGAAGGTCAACCCGTCCATGCGGGGCATCTCCACATCCAGGGTGATCACGTCCGGGACCATCTGAGAAAGGCATTTGGCGGCTGCAAACGGGTCAGATGCCGTGCCGATGACCTTGATCTGCGGATCCGATTCCAGAATATCCTTGAGTGCCGATCGGACCAGGGCTGAATCGTCGACTACAAGAACATTGATCGTGTTTTTTACCATGGTATATCGATGTGTTGAAGAGCTAGTGACAATGAAAGTCCGGGCAGAGGTCTACCTTGGCTGCAGTGCGGCCGTCGAGACGCTTGAGCAGGACCTGGCCGGTCAGGGTGGAGAAGATGATCTTTCTGCCTCGTTCGCCGCCTACATCGGTTCGTTCGATGGGAAGTTCCAGCCGGGCCAGGGTCTGCAAGGCCGCTTCGATGTTTTTGCGCCCCACGCTCCATGTGGATCCGGACGGTTTTCCCAGTACATCAGCTCCGCCAAAGAGCTTCACCCGCAAACCCTTCAGGGTGATTCCCTTGGCCGTGAACCGTTTGAACATCTGCTCGATGGATGTGTCCACATATCGGAAGACGGCTTCCTTTTCGGTGGATTTGCGGCCTGTTTGAGGAAAGAACGGCAGGACGCCGTGGGTCATGCCTCCCAGGTTGTGGGGCGGGGAGAAAAAGGTCACTGACACGCATGAACCCAGGACAGTGGTTATGGTGCTGTCTCCCGAGGCGATGATCGCCTCGCCGGGTTTGAGATAGTGAATCTTCATCTAGGCTCGGACCGAGCGTTTCTGATAGATATGGGGGGCAATCTGGACCACGGGGAGATTCTGGCCCACAAGGCTTTCGGAGTGCCCCATGAACAGGTGGCCTCCGGGACGGATATGATTGCAGATCTTTTGCAGAATCTTTTCCTGGGTTTCACGGTTGAAATAGATGATCACGTTGCGGCAGAACACAATGTCCATGGTTTCGTTCAAGGCAAAGTTCTCCATGAAATTGAGATACCCGAACCTGACCTTTCTGCGCAGTTCCGGTCCGATGCGTACGAGATCCTTGGCCTTGTCCCTGCTGCGCAGAAGATATTTCCGTTTCAGGTGATCGGGGATGCCCCTGACCTGATTGGTCGAATAGACTGCGCGGGCCGCTGTTTTCAGGACGCTGCCGGAGATGTCCGTGGCCAGGATGGAGTAGTCGAATCTGCTATGGGTGGCCGCAAACTCCTGGAGCACGATGGCCAGGGTGTAAGGTTCGGCCCCAATGGAGCAGCCGGCGCTCCAGACCTTGAGCGGGCCGTTGTTTCGTGACGCGGCATGCCATTGTTCCAGCATGCCGTTATTCAAGGCATTAAAATGATCGGGCTGTCGGAAGAATTCCGTGGTATTCGTGGTCACCACGTCGATGAGGTGGACGAGTTCCTCCTTTTGCCCCTTGTCCGAAAAGATGAAATTCCTGTAGTCGGCGTAATCCTCATAACCCAGGACCCGTAAGCGTTTCTTTAGCCTGGACTCGAGCATGACTTTCTTGTTCTCCGGCATCTTGATCCCACACCGTTCCTGAATGAGCTGACTGAACGAGTGGAAGTCCTTGGAACTCATGCATACGGCACCGTAATCCATGTAGTGTTTTGCTGTGTTTTTTTGCATGGATTCAGCTCGCTTGTTCTTCGGCCCTGTTGCTGGAGGCAAGATGGATCAATTCCGGGACATCGAGAATCAAAGCCAGAGTTCCATCGCCCTTGATGGTTGCCCCGGAGAACTCCTTGACGTTCTGGTAGACCTTTCCAAGGGTTTTGATCACGGTTTGATACTCACCGATGACCTCGTCCACGACCAGTCCGGTTTTTCTGCCTTCGATGGCGATGATCACGATCTGTTCGATGGACGGCGGGGTAGAAGTCAGGCCAAACCATCGTCTGAGGCGAATATAGGGCACGATCTGCCCCCGGGTATCGATGACCTGCCGTCGTTCCTCCACGGTGCTGCCGGTTCGGATCAGTTCCACACATTCTTCGACAATATCCAGAGGGATGACATAGAATTCTTCCCCGATGCGGACCTGCAAACCATCGATAATGGCCATGGTCAGAGGAAGCTTGATGGAGATGGTTGTTCCCTGGCCAAGGGTGCTCGAGATATCCACGCGTCCGCGCAGGGATTCGATATCCCTGCGGACGACGTCCATGCCCACGCCCCGTCCGGACACATTGCTCACGGTCTCGGCGGTGGAAAAACCCGCTTCAAAGATGAGTGAGAAAATCTCCCGTTCCGAGAGTTCGTCAGATTCCGAGATAAGTCCCCTGGCAATGGCCTTGGAGCGGAGTATCTCCGCATCAAGTCCCTTGCCGTCGTCAAAGATGGAGATAACCACCTCGCTTCCAGCATGTTCCGCGGAAAGGTGCAGAGTGCCCGCCTCGGGTTTGCCCAGTTTCTTTCGTGTTTCAGGTGACTCGATGCCGTGGTCGATGCTGTTTCGCAGGATGTGCACCAGGGGATCGTTGATCTTTTCGATGACTGTGCGGTCCAGCTCGGTCTCTGCGCCGCTGGTCTCAAAAATGATTTTTTTGCCCAGTTCATCGGAAAGGTCCCGGACCAATCGACGGAATTTGCTGAAGGTCGTGCCGATGGGCAGCATCCGGATGGACAGGGTCTCGTCACGCAGTTCATCGGAGAGGCGTTCCAATTCCTCGGAAAGGCTTTTGAGCAATTGATCCTGGGAACCGGACACGCTTTGGGCGATGCGTGCCTGGACAATGACCAATTCACCCACGAGATCCACCAGGTAGTCGAGTTTTTCCGCGGTTACCCGAACACTGCTGCTTGCGGGACTGGTCTTGATGGGGCGGCTTGGGGTTGCCTTCTGGCGGCTGGTCCGGACGGCTTTTTGTTCGGCAAGGGCCGATCGAACCGCCTCCTCATCCACAACTCCTGCCTCGACCAGCAGGGTGCCCAGGCGGCGTTGCTTGGACAAAATGGCCTGCAACTCCTCAAAGGTAAGATCTCCCCGGTCGAGAAGGATTTCCCCGAGTTTCTTGTATTCCGCATCCTCCATTGCCGGTTCGGCCCGTTCGATCAGGTCAATGGAGAGTTCGCTTTCATCTTCCACAAAGATGAACACGTCGCGGATGGCATTTTCATCCTTGTCCGTTATCAGGATCATGTCCCACCAGATGTAGCACAGCTCCGGATCCATCTCGGCAAGATCGGGAATGTCCCGGGTGTGTGCGATGACCTGGAGCTCACCGAGTTCCTCGAGTTCCTCGAGCAGACCCAGGGGGTTGAGACCGGACATGAAGATATTCTGGGGTGGTTTGAAACAGATCCGATAGATGCCCGGGCCAAGGGGACCCTCGTCGGGAGAGGGAGCCGCGTTCTGGTCCGCCTGCCGGGCGTCCGAAGATAAAGATTGTGTCGTGCCGGCGATATTTCGCAATCCCTGGGTGATTCGGGTCGCTTCCCCGGAATTGGCTTGTTCATCATCAAGCAGCAGGGCGATATGATCCCGGGCCGCAAAGGTGAGATCCAGAAGGGGTTTGGTCACTGCGATTTCACCGCTGCGAACCATATCGAATACGGTTTCCACGTCATGGGTGAACTCGGCGATGACATCAAACCCAAACATGGCACCGGATCCCTTGATGGTATGCATGGCCCTGAAGACCCGACCGATGAGGTCGGTATCCTCTGGATGCTCTTCGAGTTCGAGAAGGGCTGTCTCGAGTTCGGCAAGGAGTTCGGTTGCTTCTTCTCTATAAACCTGTTGGTTGATCTCGTCCTGGGGCATGATGAGTTGTCCTTTAAGGGAGTTGGTACATTTCGGACACGGAGATTGTTGTGGCCTTGAATAATCGGTATGGGACAATACATGGACATGAAGCCCGAGGTACCGTGCTACCGGAGTACCTTTTTGACCACACCGAGCAACTGATCCGGTTTGAAGGGTTTGACGATCCATCCGGTGGCCCCGGCTGCCTTGCCCTCGGCCTTGGCCGAGGCCTGGGATTCCGTGGTCAGCATGATGATGGGGATGAACTTGAAGGCCGCCATCTGGCGTACAGCCTTGATCAGGCCGAATCCGTCCAGGCCGGGCATATTCAGATCGGTGAGGATCATTTTCACATCGGGATTGATCTTGGTCAGGGCATCGTTCCCGTCGGTGGCTTCGATGGATGTGTAGCCCGCACCCTCGAGGGTGAATTTGACCATCTGCCGGATGCTGGCGGAGTCGTCCACAATGAGAATCGTTTGTGACACCTTGGATCTCCTTGTTGGTTGTATCTTTTGTATGAACGCTTCTACAACGGGTTATGCGTCTGTGGATGAAAATTCGAATCCGGATTTCCCGGCCAGATCACAGAGGGCTTGGGGCATATCGATCGAGATGCGGGTCGCTGAGTTTTTTTTACAGGATCGCTCGTACGCGGAAAGAAGCTGAAAAAAGGAGAGGTCGGCGGCTTCAACCTCGGCAAGGTCGATCAGAATGTCCTGATCGCTGGTTACTTCGCTCACCAGCGTAGTCGCGATGGCCGCGGCATTTTCGATGGTACATGAGCCCCTGAAGGTGATTTTCTTTCCCTGGGGTATCTGTGAGATCGTCAAGCATTCCATACCGATGTCCTCTGGTTGAAGTGTCGGATCCATAGCCCCGGGCGTGATATGCCCTTGCTGACACAGGGGGCTGACCGTGCTTTGAACGGATTAAAAAAGTTCGACATTATCGTCGTCACCAAACAATTCCACCCCGTCGTCATCGTCTCCAAAAAGCTCTACGCCCTCTTCCTGGTCATCGAAAAGCTCGATGTCCTGACTGTCCTCGGGGATTTCCTTGCTGTCGGCATGTTCTGCATCACCCAGGCCCAATGCCATCTGATGGATGATCCGTTCACTCTCCATGGTGTAACGGTGCAACAACTCGTCGAATTTTGCAGGCAGTTCCGTGGCGGGATCGACATGAGCTTCTTCCAATTGGCTGATGAGCCGGGCAAAATCGTCCCGCACCGTTTGAAGATGCGAACAGATGGCCTCATGGAGCACGATGCCCTTGGCAAAGGAACGTATATCCCGGCCAAGGCTGTGTCCCATGGAGGACACGGCTGCAAAGACATGGTCCATCTGGGCCTTGAGATCCACCAATCTGCCCAGTGATGCTTCCTGGTCTTTGATGGTCGTTTCCAGACTTTTCAGTTCTTCTTCCTGGCCGGTACGATTTTGCAGTTGTTTCGACGTGTCTGCCAGGCCGGCCAGAACCCTGAGAACCTGAAGAGTGTGTTCCTTGGTGCGCATGGAGAGTCGCTGGATTTCATGGGCCAGCACTCCCATGGCCAGCCCCTTGTCACCGACGCCGGCAGATTTGATGCTCGCGTTCAAAGAGATGAGCTCGATTTCGTCGCCAAGATCCCGCACCTCCCTGGCGGCAGAATCCATGTCCTTGACCGTGTCGGCAACCGGAATAATCATCTGCTGCTGTTCCTGCATGCCGGCGACGAAGTGGTGCACGTTGTCAATGACCTGGTCCATGCTCGATCGGATGACGTCCAGAACCGATTCCTGATTCTGCTGGCCTTTGGCATCGAAACCGTGGATCGCCTGCATGAAGAGATCGACAATGGCGGCGATATGTTCCACCTGGGTCTTGAAATCCAGGACCGCTTTTTCAAACTGTTCGCTGCCGCTTTCGAGCTGGTGGGCCTGGATTTTTGCAATCTGCAGGACAAAGGTCAGTACCTGCTGGAGCGAATAATCCGAGTTTTCAGCGGCCACGTAGCCGTGGATCAGCTCGACAGCGTCTCTGGCGCATTCCTCGACATGTTCAATCTGCTGGCGGACGATATCGTGAAACTGCAGACTGGTAACGGCCGTGGATGTGCTGGAGGCGATCTGTTCTGAATGGACAATCAACTCGTCCGAAACCCTGTTGGATTGTTCCACGATCGCGGCCAGATCATCGATATTACCTGCCAGACTCGATACAACCTGATCCAAAAGACAGTGCTGGGAGGTAAAGAGTTTTTTGGTACCGCTTTGGACCTTCAGGGTCGTGGCAATGATCTCGTTGGATCGATTGGAGATTTCAGCGGAGCTTTCCTCGATCCTGGCCACCAGCTTGTCCACGTCATCGGCCAGGGAGGTGAATCCCCGGCCGTATTCTCCCAGGCGGGCACTTTCAATGCGGGTGGAGATGCCAAGCATGCGCAATGCCTTGATCACCCGGGCGAACTCTTGAAACAACTCCTTCAGTTTGTTCAGACTGGCGATGATTCGGGAAAGATCCTCCAGGGTCGCTCCATCGGTCATGGTCTGACACAGGGAGGATACCGTCCCCATAAAGGCTTGAAGATCATTGATCCTGCCGGTTATTTCCTCCCCGGAAGCGAGCTCGGCCAGGGAGGAAACTTCCGATGTAATCTCCCGGGATCGCGATGAAAAATCCATCAGGTTGCTACCCAGTTGGAGAAAATCCTCCTCTTTGTCCGCAAGGATGTTGTGCAGGCGTCGCTCCATTTCCTGGAGTTGTGCGGATACGTCCTCCAAACTCGGATTGGTGGCGACAAGAGAGGTTTCTTCCGAAGAGATCCCGGAGTCGAACGGTTCAGGCATTGTGATTTCCTGGTTAGGATTCCTGGGCAACGTTCAATTCTTCGGAATCGAATATCTTCATACAGTCAAGGATAATCACGAAATCGTCGTCGCGTCTTCCCATTCCCTTGACGAACCGATTGTCCAGGCTCAACCCCATGGTCGGTACCGGTTCAATGGAATCCGGGCTGATCTCGATGACCTCGCTGACAGAATCCACAAGGGCGCCAATGGTCAGGGAATCGTTTTCCTGTTCCACATCGAGGATGATGATGCAGGTATCCACGGTATCATCGCCCATGGGGAGATGGAATTTTTTGCGCAGATCGAAGACGGGCACTGCATGACCACGGAGGTTGATCACCCCGCGCATGGACTCGGGGGTGCGCGGAACCTTGGTGATCCGGGTAAGTTCCAGGACCTCTTTGACCGAATCGATGTCCATGGCATAGATTTCCTGATCCAGTGAAAAGGTGAGAAACTGGTTGGTTGCCGCCTCGGTTTCGTTGCTCATGAATGCCTCCGTTTCATATGTGTCCGGTGTTGTTGTTGGTTGTTATGTAGTTAAAGATGGTTATACGATTTCGATTTGGTTTTCAAATCTTATTGTTCCCCTCTTTTTCCTTGGATGCCCGATGTAATCAGGGTTTTGTGGCGCATGCAGCATCGTTTTGCTGCAATGCCGTGGCAATCATTCTGGAAAAGTTCGCCATGGTGAACGGCTTGGTCAGCATGCCGGCGACCCCGGCTTTTTGGGCCTCTGCGGCCACGGTCTCCCGATCGTGTCCGGAGCAGAGGATCACCGGGATGTTCGGAGCGATCTGGTTGATGGTGGTTATGACCTCCATCCCGTCCATATCCGGCATGACCAGGTCGGTGACCACGAGATCGAATCGGGAAGGATCCTGTTTGAGCAGGGCCAGCCCGTCGCTGCCCTTGCTGGCTGCTGTGATCGTATATCCCAGAGTGGTCAGTGATTGGTTGGCCCACTCGAGGATCTCCGGCTGGTCGTCGATGAACAGAATGTGCCCGTATCCGTAGTGGTATGCCCGTTGTTCAGTGGGAATGCTCCGATGGAGCGTGGTGTCCGTGGGCAGGTGGATATGGACGCGGGTCCCTTTACCCTCCCGACTTTGGATGGTGATGTTTCCCTGGAGGTCTTTGACGATGGCATAGACGATGGGAAGTCCCATGCCTGTTTTTTCCTGGAAGTTGGGGCCGGCGATAAAAAAAGGTTCAAAAACCCGTTCCAGGGTTTGAGCGGGCATGCCCGGCCCGTTATCTTCGATTTTCAGGTAAAAATATTCTCCCCGGGCCAGGTCGTCGGGAAAGCCTTCCGGGAGATCGCCCGGGCCGACAATGGTCAGGGTCATGTCGATGGTGCCCTTGGTGGTGCCCAGGGCGTTGATGGCGTTGTTCAGGAGATGGGTGATGATCTGATAGGTCTGACAGGGCTCCGCAATCAACTTCATTCCCTTGTCCGTGATGGAGTAATTCAGGGTTACGGTTGGCGGGAGAAGCTCCTGAAAGGATTTCAGTATCTCCTTGATGATGATTCCGATACGCAGGGGATGTTTGTCCTGTGCGGTCCGGCCACTGAAGGTCATGATCTGTTCGACGAGTTCCTTGCCCTGTTCCGCAGAGACAAGAACATTGCTCAGATACTGCTGGCAAGGATGGTCGTCTGCAAGCTCGAGCTGGGTCATCTCGGTAAACCCCATGATCCCCATGAGCAGATTGTTGAAATTGTGGGCGATGCCACCGGCCAGGGTGCCCAGGGCCTCCAGATTGCGGGACTGGGCGCGACGTTTTTCGTCCAGCGCCGAAGTGGTGATGTCTTTTCGGCGGATATAATAATGGGTGATCACGCCGTGTCCATCACGCAGGGGAAGCAGGTAGATGAGCTCCACCCTGGTGGAACCGTGCGGTTGTTTGATTTCGAGTTTGCCCCGAAACGGGACGCCCTGGGTAAATGGCTTCTGGAATTGGGGAAACAGTGGTGATCCGTGCTCGTCGGTCTGCAAGATCGCGGCAGTCGTTCCAATGAGATCCTGTCGGGTGCATCCCATTCGCTGGGCCTCGAATTCATTGACATGACAGATGATCCCTTCATGGTCCGTGAAGGTGATTCCATAGCCGGACTGTTCCAGAACCAGATGCACCAGATGGACATATTCGTGAAAGGGCATCCATTTGCACGCGCTATGATCGTCGACGTGCGCTGTCGCGCAGGAATGATCGACAAGGGAAAGGACTTCGCGGGTACAATCCTGCATCCTGGTCATGCTGTGGCAGGTGCCGATGATTTCGGTCTCTGCTCCGGGGAACCGTTCTCCCTTGAAAAGCATGTACTCGGTCGCCCCGTTCCTGCGAACAATGCGCAAGGTGGAGTTGATTGTCCCGGTTTGACGGGCTGTATTCCAAATCGATTCGAACAGACCGTGGTCCTCGTGATGGATAAAGGTCTTGAGTCCGCTCAACCCGCGAATCGGATCTGTTTCCTCGTCTCCAAGATAGGCGAGCAGGGCGGACGAACAGAGAAAGGAATTATCCGCCGTGTCGAATTTCCAGGAATATTCGTCCAAAAGCGGTTCCAGGGCAGGGAGCTGCTCTGCAATGGACAGACAATCCGGAAAGATGTTCATGAAGGTTCCTTGTACAGAATACGCCCGTACGCTTGGCTAGATGGAAGAAAGCATGGTTGTGTTCCTCCCGCTGGATCGCCAGGGGCGATCCAGCGGGAGGAAGTGGGGCACATATCGGTTTAGAATTTCTCGAAATCATCGTCCTTGACGTCTTCTTCGAGATGGAGATCGATTCCCTTGGTTGAGGATTCGGTTTTTCCGGTCTGATGGCGGACCGGAAGCTGCGGTTGCGAGGTTCCTCGGGGAGCATGGGAACTTCGCGACTGACGAGTTTTGAAGGTGCCACCGTTATTTCCGATATTGAAGAAGGTCATGGATGCCTGCATCTGCTCGGCCTGGGAAGAGAGTTCTTCGGAGGTCGCGGCCATTTCCTCGGAGGCCGAGGCGTTCTGCTGGACGACCTGATCGAGCTGCTGCACGGCCTGATTGATCTGTTCGGCACCTGCGTCCTGTTCTCTGCTGGCAGCCGCAATTTCCTGAACCAGTTCAGCGGTTCGCCTGATGTCCGGAACAATGCTGTCGAGCATCTTACCGGCGGACTCGGCCTTTGCCACGCTGGAGCCGGAGAGTTCGCTGATCTCGGCGGCGGCATTGCCGCTGTTTTCGGCCAGCTTGCGGACTTCGGCCGCCACGACCGCGAATCCCTTGCCGTGTTCGCCGGCCCGGGCCGCCTCGATGGCCGCGTTCAGGGCCAGCAGGTTGGTGTTGCGGGCGATCTCTTCGATGATGGAGATCTTGTCGGCGATGTTCTTCATGGCCACCACGGTTTCGCCCACGGCCACACCGGTTTCCGCGGCGTCAGAAGCGACCTTTGTAGCGATTTTTTCCGTCTGCAAAGCGTTGTCTGTGTTCTGGCGGATATTCGCGGCCATCTGTTCCACGCTGGAGGAGATCTCTTCTACAGAGGCCGCCTGTTCGGTGGAACCCTGGGAGAGCTGTTCAGCGGTGGAGCTGAGTTCCTCGCTGCCCGAGGCCACGTTGTCACCCGCCGACTGGACCTCGCCGACAATGCCCCTGAGTTTGATGACCATGGCGTTCAAAGCGTTCGCCAGGATGCCTATTTCGTCTTTCTGGTTGACGTCGAGCTGACTGGTAAAATCACCCTTGGCCATGGATTCGGCAAACCCGACGCCTTTGAGGATGGGCCCGGTAATCATCTTGGTCAGGATGAAGCCCACGATCAGGGAGAAGATCACGCCAAAGCCGACAAAACAGATCACCGTGAAGATCCCGGTGCTCGCGGTTGCCGCGGATTCATCGACCCGGCTTCTGGCTTCCCTCACGTTGATGGCCACGAGTTTGGCCGTTGTGGAGAAGACCTTGTCCATGTCTTCTCGGTTGTCCACAAGAACGATTTTGGCCATTTTATCAAAGATGGCTGTACCCTGTTCGGCGAGGGCACGCATCTCGCGAAATTTTTCAAAAACCCGTTCCATGTTGGGCAGCAGCCTGGCGGAGTACACATTTTCAGCCGCGGCCTTCTCGTTGCGGGCCGCAAGCTCTTTGATCTCGGCGATGGCATGATGGAACGCATCGTGCGATGACGTGATCTCGTTCAGCAGGGTCTGCATCTGGGGGTTGCTGGTCTGATACCCGGCCTTCCACTTCCCAAAGGCGCATTGCGCGGGATCCCCGCCCCCTTCAAAATTTTTTCCGGTCAGAAGCAGTTCATCGACCAGGGCCATCAGTTTGTAATGATCGCCCCGGAAGCTTTCCAGCTTTTCCAGGAGCCCCATAGGATTGAGCATGTCCATTTCCTGGAGTTTCTGGGACAACTGGACCACTTCATTGTTTCTCGGCCCGGCGAGTCCGGTCGCATCCTGGAATTGCTTGAAGGGTTCAGCCTCTTCAGGGGTATGGGGAAGCGCAGCATAGATATCTATGTTTTTTCCATAGATCTCACGTGCTTTTCCGATCTCTGCATATTGATGGTCGCGTTCTTCCCTGGTCAGGTTGGGACTCAGCAGGGCCTTGACCGAGGCGTCCACGGTTTTGAGCTGGGATTCCAGATTGAGCAGGCTTTCCACGGCCGGAAGATTCACCCCGCCGACCAGTTCTGAATAGTTGGTGATGTTTTTGGCAACGTAGATCCCAACACCCCCGACAATGAGGGTGATCAGCGCCGTGACAATGAACCCCCCGATCAGTTTTACTCCAATTTTGAAATTTTTCACAAATCCCTCCTGATAGCTTGTGGCTCGGATTGCCGGAATCGTCCTGCACGAAAGGATGTTTTCCGGTTTATCCTGTGATGACTCCCCACCCCGTGTGATTGGGAGACTGCCTCTTGCTTGCCTGGTGGATGCGAGAAGAACACCTTCTCCCGTGTTTCACGAGGTAGGGCAACGAGTTGATTTGCTTAATCAAGATTTGTGCCGGTTTTGCCGGTAAATAGTATTCCTTTTATTTTAGATGATTATCAATTTTCTGGTACAGGGGGCGAGTAAATTGGATATCGATTTTCATGCACGAGAGGACATGATTCATGTGGGAAATGAATAAATCTCTCGGAACCAGAGAATGTGTCTTTTCTGCTGGGATCCATTGAGAGAGTGCCAAAAGGGGGATGAAGATGGCAGAACCAAAAGGACGGGGATGTTACTGGATGTCGTATTTGCTCAAAATGGAATAGACCCTTGAACGGGTGAGACCGGCCTGGTGGGCGATTTGTTTCACGTCGCCGGCAAAGTGGTTCCAGAGGTCCTGGAAATAGCGGCGTTCGGTTTCGTGGTACATGAGATCCTTGAAATTTTTCCAGTCCGGAATGGAATCAAAGGAGAGGGGGGAGCTCTCTGGATTGAGAAGCGAGGTGCAGGGATTCGGGGTGTGAAGTTGGCTCTTGAGCACGGCAACCCGCATGCTTACGGGAAGTATTTTCTGGTGCAGGACCGGGTCCTTGGCCGCCTTGGCAATGACCCGTTCCATGAGATTGACCAGTTCCCGGACATTGCCCGGCCATTCGTAATGTTCCAGGATATCCATGAATCCCTGGCTCGCGATTTTCGGGGCCATCCCTGTTTTGGTGCAGATGGTGGTGGTGTAATGCTGCACAAGAAGACAGATGTCCTCTTTGCGATGTTTCAGCAGGGGGAGGTGGATTTCATGGGAGCGGATCCGAAAGAGCAGATCGCTTCGGAATTTTTCCTGGTCGGCAAGAACATCGAGGTCCTTGTTGGTCGCCGCGATCAGTCTGAAATCGCTTACGCGTTCCCTGGTCGAGCCGATTCTCCGGTAGGTCTTGGTTTCCAGCACCCTGAGAAGTACCTTCTGGTTTTTCGGTGAGAGCTCCCCGATTTCATCCAGGAACAATGTGCCCCCGTGGGCCAGGGCGACCAGCCCCTCCTTGTCGGTTATGGCCCCGGTAAAGGCCCCTTTGCTGTGACCGAACAGGGCGTTTTCCACCAGGTTTTCCGTGAGTACGGCACAATCCACGGTAACAAAGGGCTTGTCTGCCCGGGAGCTGTTGTCGTGAACCGCACGGGCGAAGATTTCCTTTCTAGTTCCTGTACTTCCGGTGATCAGCACGCTGTATTCACCGTGTGCGGCTTCACCCATTTCCTTCAGGGCCGCTGTCAGGGCCGGACTGGTGCCGATGATATGATTGTTCACGACCGGCCGGATGGGTTCGCGCTCGAGGCGGTCCTTGCGGTATGCCAGGGCCTGTTGAAGGATCAGGGCGATCTGCTTTACGGAGGCCGGTTTTTGTACGTAGTCAAAGGCGCCCTGGGTCAGGGCCCGTTCCGCGCCATCGAGATCGGCGAATCCGGTGACAACGATGACCTCGGGTCTCGAGGGCATGTTTCTGAGCTCGGCAACGATATCCAGTCCGCTGCCGTCAGGAAGGCGGATGTCCAGCAGGACCACGGCGATGTCCTGGGTCGAGGCCGCCTGCAGCCCCTCCTGCAGGGCCCCTGCCGTGAAAGGAGCATGTCCGGCCTTGGTCGCCAGGGTGCTGAAAAGTTCCCGGATGTTGGGCTGATCGTCGATGATCAGAATGTTTTGGGGGATGGTTGTGGTCATACAGGGTTTCACAGCGTAACGGATTAATGGTATTGGTTATTTATGTAGCCCAAACCGCAGGTGTCCACACGCAGTCTTTTCATTGCAGTCAGGGCAAGGGGAGGGCGTATTTAAGTCGCTGAAATCACATGGCCGGCTCACCCTGTTTGGGGCGGATTGAAACTCCCTCGCCGGCCTCGCAAGCATTCGAGCAAAAATATCTCTAACAACATTACCCAAAATCTCGTAGGGGCGATTCACGAATCGTCCGCTTTTCTGCGCCCCGGGAGGTGCAGAAAAGCAAACGGGTTGCCAGAAATTTTTGGGTTTGGGCTTGCTATATGGGGTTTCTCAACAACAACGGGTTACAAAATGGTTTTGGTTTAGTTGCAACTTCTCAAGGAAAATGAAATCTGCTCCGCTGCAATCGCCAATCAAAAGACTGTTTTCGCTCGCTTCCCGGGGCTCGTGAAAACGGGCGATTCGTGAATCGCCCCTACGCGGAAATGTCGTTGTGCCTTACGATTGACCCATTGAATGTTATGCTGAACGATTATGTTTATTTTTGCGACCGAACCTTTTCCCTACAGGAGCATGTCGCATGTGCCCAATTTTGAACAATGAACCAGGAGAACCGGAATGAAAGAAGAACGGGATACCGTTATCGATCAGATTCTTGAAACCATTCGTCAGACCGCGACCCACTATGGATTGTGGTTTGCCGAGGCCGTGCATCAGGTCGGCCTGAAAACGGCTTTGGAGGCGGAGCACGAGGCCGGGGATCGGCTGCAGGGGATTCTGGAACACCGGATGTGCCGGGTGTTCGGCAAGTCTTCCCGGGAAGAACTATTCGCCGGGATGGATGAGGCAGCCCTGAACAAACTGGCCAAATCTCTGCACACATCCTGGCTGGCTGCGGACGGGGTCTGGTTCCAGGCGGTGGAGAGCCGCTGCGGCATGGACGATGCCAAACGGGTCAACGACACCTGCTGGATGCGGTTTTCCCCCCTGGAGGCCCACCGGATCAAGGCGATTCTCGGCCTTGCCGAGCAATCCGGCCTGGAGGGACTGAAAAAGGCCCTGGCCCGGCGCATGTACGCGCACATCAACACCTGGGAGATCGTGGAGGAAACACCCACCTCCTTTATCTTCCGGATGAACAAGTGTCGGGTACAGACGGCGCGAAACCGCAAGGGCCTGGCGGATTATCCCTGCAAGTCCGGGGGAAAGGTCGAATACCGGGGATTCGCCCGGGAGATCGATCCGCGCATCCAGACCACCTGCATCGGCTGCCCGCCGGACGAGCATCCCAAAGAGTGGTATTGTGCGTGGCGGTTTGAGATGGAGGAATGAAAGGAAGGGAGATAAAGTGCGCAGTGCGCAGGAGGCAGTGCGCAGGAAAGGCGACTGGAAGGTGAATGTTTGTAGGGGCGAACCTTGTGTTCGCCCAAACCCGAACGAGCAGGAGGAAAAGAAGGGAGGCGGGAGGCGGGAGGCCGGAGACAGAAAAATGCGCAGGAGGCAGTGCGCAGGAGAGGCGAATGGAAGGTGAATGTTTGTAGGGGCGAACCTTGTGTTCGCCCAAACCCGAACGAGCAGGAGGAAAAGAAGGGAGGCGGGAGGCGGGAGGCCGGAGACAGAAAAATGCGCAGGAGGCAGTGCGCAGGAG